>DATGEW010000017.1:0-2005 GCA_035309745.1 Saccharimonadales bacterium (SeqCode) | reverse complement strand
CGTCGGCATCCAAAGTGATGATCGCTTCGCCCCGCGCCTCGTTCAGTCCGGCTGTCAGAGCGATTTCTTTGCCAAAATTGCGCGGCAGGCTTACCACACGAACCGCAGGGTGGGTTTTGGCGAGCTGGTGTAATTTATCGAGCGTGGTGTCGCTGCTGCCGTCATTGCAGTACACAATTTCGTACGCTTCGGGCACGTCGGTGTCGAGCACTGCTTGCAACGCGGCATGAAAACGCTCAATCCCTGCGCTCTCGTTATACAGCGGGACAACAAACGAATAGATTATCGCGTTGGTTTTGGGCATAAACTCGCTAAACCGGTTATTTGCTTACGATTATATCAGTTTAGCGGCGTTTTGTCTGCCTTAAAAACCGCGTTATTTATTTGTCGGCTTTTGTTTCCTTTTTGTGCCCGGCTTCGTGGGCGTGCTCGTGCGGCTCGGCAGGTTTTTCGGCCGCGACCGGCTTTTGGGCGGGAGCAGCACTTGCTACCTTTGCGCCGGTAAAGTAGTCACGCACCTGGAACAGGAAGTAGGCGCCCACAATTGCACCAACCGCTGCGCCCAAAAAATTCATAATACCACCGCCCACGCTGGAAAATAGGCGCACGACGGCTACCACTGCTTCAAACAGCGCAGCATAAAATAACAGATTCCAGCCGCTCTTTTTCATGGCTTTCAGTTGCGGCGCCGCCAACAGCATCACTACCGCAATAACTACCATCACCAAAAGCGTGAGGTAGTAAAACAGGCCAAGATGGTTCACATGAACGACCGTTGGCCCGCCGTAGTATGTCGATATAGAATTCACCACATCCACGGCGCGGTCAAGGGTGTGCCCTAGACTCCACAAGGCAAACGCCGCCCACAGTTCCAGCACGCCCACGATGAGGGCAATCCACCACATCGCCCCCGCCAAGCCTTTGCGGCCATTGGGCGGCAGCTGTACCGGCGCTTTTTTATTCAGCAGCTCGTCAAGTTTCAGTTCAAGTTTCTCTAGTTGGCCCATGTGTTATATGCTCCGTTAGTAGTGTTATCTACAGCATATAGCCAGCCGGGCCAATCCGCAAGCGAACGGCCAGCACCCCTCAGCAGTCCAACACTAAAATGACTTGCGGATGTGGTTGAAACTGTAATCCCACTCGGCGTCGGACTTTTTGTGGGGGTTAAAAATGTTTTCCGGGTCAAATATGTGCTTTACTTCGCGGAAATAGCCGAGCACCTCTTTGCCGAATTGTTGCTCCAGCCACGGCCCGCGCACCAGGCCGTCGTTGTGCTCGCCAGAGAGCGAACCGTGGTACGAGAGCACTAATTCGTCCACCTCCTTCATCGCGGGCAGTAGTTTGGCGCGCTCCTTGGGGTCTTCAATTTGCATCAGCGGAATAATGTGAAAATTGCCGTCGCCAATATGCCCCTGGATGGTGGCAAAGAGCTTATATTTCTTGATGAGCCGGCGGATTTTGGGTAAAAATTCGGTGAGGTAGGGCGGATTTACCACTAGGTCGTCAATGAACGGCGCCGTGTGCTTGTCTTTGACTTTTTTGCGCAACAGATTGAAACTGTGGCGGCGCATAATCCAAAACTTTTCGGCACGGCCCTCAGTGGGATCTTCTTCGAAGCCGTTAATTTCATAGCGTGCGCGGTATTTTTTAAGCTCGCGGTGCAGCGCCTTAATCTTGCCGCGCACTTCGTCCTCGGTGGCGCCGTTAAATTCGACCATTAAAATCATTTTAGGGATGCCGCGCACCAGCTGCCAAGCATCAGGAATGAGGCTAAGCACCAGCTTTATAAACTTGCGCGGCCCGAGCATCTTCAAGAAATACGGCATAAACTTGATGCTGAGCAGCAGGGTGGCATCGTCGAAGCTCTCGAAGGTGGCCGGGTGCGCCTCGAGTACCTTTGGAATGACTTCGCCCAGCGCGTCGATGTCACGCAAAAACAGCACCAGCAGGCCGGAGTGGGCACGGCGCGGCACCAGCTTGAATTTGATATCGGTGGTCATGCCCA
>DATGEW010000016.1:0-3121 GCA_035309745.1 Saccharimonadales bacterium (SeqCode) | reverse complement strand
ACCCGGCGAATACGTTCCAGGTGACGCCCGCGGGTAAAGTATACTTTTTGTCCAACCAGTCCGGCAAGATCGACGTAGTAAAAACAGATTTGGATGGCGGCAACCGTCAGGTAGTACTGCCCGGCAGCGGCTCAGAGGACTTAGGGAACACCATACTGCTGGCGTCGCGCGACTGGAAGTACCTGGCTCTGCTTTCCAAGCGCGACGGCGGGGATAACGCCAAGCTGTTCCTCATTGACACCTCCAACGACCAAACCACTAATATTGACGAAGGCAACGCCTCGTTTACTCCCATCGGCTGGTACGACGACTCGTTCGTATACCTGGTGAACCGTACGTCCTACTCCAGCTGGCAGCCAAAGGCAACGAGCACCAAGAGCTTCGACGCCGCAAATAAGCGCCTGCTGGTGCTCGACAACACCAACGCCACCGGCAGCTCCAATGCGGATGCCCAGTATGAGAATATTTTCGCCTACAGTTTTGCCAAAGACCAACTGGTATACGCCAAAACCTGGTACCGCTACCCCGGCTATACCGATGTTGCCGGCCAGCAAAATACGCTGAACACTATTAAAGCCGACGGTTCGGACAAAAAGACGTTAAAGAGTGTTGATGCCGCCACGCAGTACTTCGGCAGCCTGCAGCTTACCAAGCCGAATAACCTGGAGGTGCAAGTGAGCACCAACGGCGGCGGGCCGACCACCTACTTTACCTACGACGGCACCTCGCTCAGCCCGGACACGACGCTCACCGACAACACATTTTACAACACGAACGTAATTACTTATCTTTTGTCGCCCAGCGAAAAACAGACCTTTTGGAGCGAGCCGCGCGACGGTAAGAACACGCTCTTTGTGGGCGATGTAAACGGTGCGGGCGCCAAGCAGGTTGTGGCCCAGAGCGATTACCAGACCTTCGGCTGGTACACCGACAACTACCTACTGCTATCCAAAGGCGGCAGCGAGCTGTACATCTTGCCGGTAGACGGAAGCGGCACACCGCTCAAGATAAGCAACTACTATAAGCCGGAGCGGTTGTTTAACGGCTACGGCGGCGGCTACGGCGGATTGTAGCAGGCGCGGGTACATAAAAAGTGGCTGCAGATGGATCGCCCAAGCCTGAGCTGGATGGCGACCAGCAATTCGATGATGCGGTCACCGGCCGCGCGATTGACGATATTGTGCGGCACGAGAGCGACGAGCTGCTCGCAGCCGAAGACGCCAAGACCGAGGCGCAGGCTTTTGCCGCACCGCACCGCGGGTTTTGGCGCGGGCTGGGACATGTGTTTGGGCTCTGGCTCGGCACGTCATGGGGGCGGTGGATCACTTTTTTGGTGCTGCTGGTGGCCGCGGGCAGTTGCGCCTGGTTCTCTGGCAGCCGCTACTTCTGCCTCAATAAACTCGGCGTAGAGAGTACGGCATCGGTCACCGTGACCGATAATTTGCTGAATACGCCGCTCCAAAATGTGCCGGTGTCGCTCGGCGGCCACACGGTGCGGACGAACAGTAAGGGCAGCGCGAGCTTCGCGCACCTCAAGCTCGGGAGTACGACACTCACCATTACGCAGCCGGGGTTTGCCGCGGTGCGTCAGCCGGTAACTATTGGCTGGGGCAGTAACCAGCTTGGCACCTTCGCACTCAAAAGTACCGGCATTAAATATACGCTGCTGGTGCAAGATTACGTCACCGGTCAGCCAATCGCCGCTGCCGAGGCGAGCATTGGCGAAGCGGCAGCAGCATCCGACAAAACCGGCAAACTCATTTTGACCCTCGCCGATGCGGCTGCCGCCAGCGGTCCGGCAACGATCCAAAAGTCCGGCTACCGGAGCGAGCAAGTTACGCTGAGCGCCCAGGGCGGCACGGCGACCGTGCTGCTGGTACCTAGCCAAAAAGACGTATTTGTATCGCGGACGAACGGCGTGTACGACCTCTATAAAATAGACTTGGACGGCAAAAATCAGCAGCTGCTCTTGGCTGGCAGCGGCAACGAAACCGCCGACACCACCGCGCTGGCGATGAGCCCCGACGGTTCCCGCGCGGCATTTGTTTCAGTCCGGGACAGCGCACACGCCGCCGATGGCGCTGCCTGGCAAACGCTCTCACTCGTTGCCGTAAGCGACGGCAGCATAGTGACCTTGGCGCACGCCGAACAGGTGCGCCTCATCGACTGGATTGGCACCAAACTCATCTTTGCGCAAACCGCCCCCAGCAGCGGCACCGCAGGCATGAGTGTGGTCAGCTACGATTATGCTACCTCCAGCCGCGCTCAGCTCGCCGCTGCAAATAAGCTGGGTAGGGTGTTTAGCGCGCAGGGCGGCATATATTATGCGCCGGCCGTCGACCCGGATAATCCGAGCGCGCAAGCGGGTTTTTACAAAATAAATCCCGATGGCAGCGGCAAGCAGCAAACCTTTAATACGCCCGCGCAGGCCGTGCTGCGAACCGATTACAATACGTTCGCCATTCAAACGGCCGATGGATGGTATAGCTACACCATCAGCAGTGACGCGAATGCGCCGGTAGCCACCGCACCGAGCGCCGCAACCACACTTACATCTTAGACCCGGCTGGAACGCAAGCCGCTTGGGCGGAGAACGGCGCGCTTTCTATCCATAGCCTCAGCACGGGCAAAGATATGACCCTCGCGAAAACACTGGACGTGACCCGCCCGGTTGCCTGGATAGGCAGCGGTATCGTGGTATATCGTGTCGGCAATGGGAGCGCGCCTGCCGATTATGCTGTTGCGGCCAACGATGCCACCGCGCCGCACAAAATCACCGATGCAATAGACGTGGCTGGCCTCACCCCTGGCGAGTAAGGTATGCTGGTGGAGTGACTGCCAGCCCTTCGCAACTCGCTCGTTTTACCCGGACGGTTGGGGACTACTACCACGCGCATGGCCGGCATGACCTGCCGTGGCGTTTGCCCGAAGCCGACGGCACGTTCGACCCCTACCGTATATTGGTGTCGGAGGTTATGCTCCAACAAACGCAGGTGCCGCGGGTTATTCCTAAATTCGAGCAATTTATCGCCCGGTTTCCCACTTTTCGAGCCCTGGCAAGCGCGCACCTGGCCGATGTACTGACGGCCTGGAGCGGCTTGGGCTACAATCGCCGCGCCCG
>DATGEW010000015.1:0-7315 GCA_035309745.1 Saccharimonadales bacterium (SeqCode) | reverse complement strand
CAATCGTGCGCTTGGCAATATCCAGCGGAAAATCGAGCGCCGCCAGTGGTTGCGCCTTGGTAGCCCACACCCGCACGGCAACGCCGCTGTTGGTGGTAGTTTCTTTGCAGTGCATCGCCCCATATACAAAGGCCAGCAGGTAGGTAGACATTTTGGGCGACGTTTCAAAGGTGGTGACGATCTGTTCGCCGCGCTCGAGAGTCGTTTTTGCCGGCATGTTGCTGAGCACGGCCTCGCCCTTCGGACTGGTAAGGGTAAGCGCAAACGTGGCCTTTGCCTCAGGCTCGTCGATGCACGGGAAGGCCTCGCGTGCGTGCGTACTTTCGAACTGCGTGGCGACGAGCTGGTGCTGCTGGCCATCCAATTCAAAATTGCAGAGGTACACCCCGTGCATGCTATCTTGGATTTTACCCTCAAACTCCAGCGTGACGGTATATTTGCCCGGGTAAAGCAGGCTGGCCGCGTGCAGGCGCACTTCTTCGAGCGTCGCCTGGTGGTTGATGCGGGTGACCTCAGGCGTTTGGTCGCCCCTTTTATCGTGCCGCACAATGTGCGCCGACGTGACTTTTACACCGCGCTGGTGAAACGTCAGCCGCTGGCTTGGCCGCCCCACCTTTTGCCCTCGGATGGTCACGGTGCCGCGCAGCATGCGTTGCTCACGCTGAGGCTCGAGCTTCAAATCGTAATGCTCGGGTTGAAAACTAGCAAATAAGTGGCGAACGTTTGTACTCATCTGTTTATTCTAGCATTACTATCTGGCGGGGGCACTCATTTTGGGCATTTTGTTTTTCGAACGAACTGTTGTATATATCTTATAGAGACGAGATCATATGGAGTTCAGTGCCGATATCGACGGGACTTCCGACCTACAAACGGCTGGGAAGCGCCCTCCTGTAGAGTACCCTATTCCTCCTATTACAGAGGACCGTCCCACGCCGGCAGTATGTGGGAGGCGCTCGATGCAGATCCCCACGGTTACAACAGCCCGTCTAACCCTATTATTCCAGGGAACGATCCATTAATCTCTAGCTCTGACTCTGAAGTAGCACCTGTTGAAGAACAGATCGTTCATCCCGAGATATCATCCGAGGACGCCGAGATAGAACAGACTGTCGCACCGGCGTTCGAGGAAGAGGACTTACCCAACGAAGAAGAGGGGATGCCCTCTCGTCCGGCGATCAATCCTCACTGCGATAGTAGTCTGCCGGTCGTATCCTCCTCCCCACTTCCTTATGAAGAAGCCATTACGAGCGCCCTGGCACACCCTGCTCCCTTAGTTTGGCAAGATGGCGCGTGGGTAGTAGGTGATGCGCCTCCGCCGCGCGTTATTGCCACGCAGATTCCGGCGAGTGGGCGGCATGATTACCCCGTTGATTACCCCTCACGGGAAGAGGTTAAACTTATGCAGGGACCTCATGAGGTAGTAGTAGATTCGCTCCCTGATCTACGCGGTGCGGTCATGGCGTACGGGCACATTGCTCATGTACCTATAAATTCCGTTCGCTTAAACGATGGGCTGCAACACGAAGGTGAGCATGATGAAGTCACGGGCTTGCTGGGCGGTACCTCACTCTATGCCTTGCGAGTATTAGCTAATGGAGATTTATCGGTAATGGGGTGGCAATTAACTCACCTTCCTGCCGATTTGCATACTAACAAGGTTGGTCGTGCTTTGTTGGCGGCGTATCCCAACGAACCTTCCCCAGAAGATATGGACATTATAAGGAGCCTGGGTTACAAAAGTATCGGTAGGGTTGGCAGAGTTGCAGCCTGGCACGGCCTGCCGCTGCCGTTGTCCCTGATTCGGTAGCGGCGGCTTCGAGAATAAGGTTGACCGGCCTTAGCCCACATGCTATCATTAAAGGGATTGGTCGGCCACAGTGGTCGACTTTTTTCGTATCAGACTCATAAAGAAAGGATTCCCGAGCTATGGACGGAATGGACTTCAAACAACTGGCATCAGCCATAAAGGCAATTGCCGAAGAAAAGAATTTGCCAGAGGACACTGTAAAAGAAGTGGTGGAGCAGGCCCTGGCCGCGGCATACCGCCGCGACTACGGCGAGCGCGAACAAGAAGTGCGCGTGACTATGAATCTCAACACTGGCGATGTTGACGCCTACGTGATGAAAGAAGTGGTCGAGACGGTAGAAAATCCGGCCTACGAAATTTCGCTTGGCGCTGCCGGTGCGATGCAAAAGGACGCCAAGCTCGGCGACCTAGTAGAGGTGCACGAAAAGGTTAACGACTTTGGCCGCGTGGCCGCCCAAACCGCCAAGCAGGTTATTTTGCAGCGTTTGCGCGAAGCCGAGCGTGAAATTGTCATGAACGAGTACGAAGACAAGATTGGCACGGTCATTAATGCTCTGGTGTCGCGCGTCGAAGGCACAATTGTACGCGTAGAACTTGGCAAAGCGCAGGGCATTATGCCGCGCAGCGAACAGATTCAGGGCGAGCGTTACTATCCGGGCCAGCGACTGAAAGTGTACCTCAAAGACGTGGAACGCGGCCTGCGTGGCCCACAGCTGGTCGTGTCGCGCGGCTGTCCGCAGTTTATTGAGTGGCTATTCCGCGCCGAAGTGCCGGAAATGGAAAGCGGCGCCGTCGAAATTAAGGGTATGAGCCGCGAAGCTGGCGTGCGCACCAAACTGGCGGTCGCCAGCACTGTTCCGGGTGTCGACCCGGTCGGTACCTTTGTGGGCGGCCACGGCACCCGCGTCAATGCCGTCGTGAGCGAAGTTGGCGAGCAGGAAAAGATCGACATTATTGTATGGAAGGAAGACCCGGCCGAATACATTAGTGAGGCGCTCAGCCCGACCAAGGTCACAAAAGTGGTGATTGACGAGGCCAATAAAAAGGCTAAGGTTGTCGTACCTGAAGACCAGCTCAGCATCGCCATTGGCCGCGGCGGCCAGAATGTGCGTTTGGCCAGCAAGCTTACCGGCTACGAGTTAGACATTGAGGCCGAAAAGGCGGCTCCCGTTGCGCCGGTTGTTGCCGAGCCTGTCGCTGCCGAAACGCCGACCAAACCAGTCGCTCCGAAGATCAAAAAGAAAAGCGACCTCGAAAACAGCCTGCTCGACGCCATCGAAAAGCATGGCGAATAGCAGAACTTAAACAAAAAGCGGTCAAAGTGATTGACAAGCGAACATACGCTTGATTTAATGCCGCTAATGGTTGTGGCGAGTCTTGTTGAAATCCCTGCTAGCCCCCGAATAGATGAATTGAGTCTCAACGCCGCTGCGGAGCGAGCCGCTCAGCGTCAGTTGCCCTATGTTCCTGAAACCGCAACCTTGTTTTTGCCAGGTTACTACACCGTACACGATCCGCCCGGCGCAGAAGTGACAGACAGTGAGCGGGCGGCAATGGAGCGATGCCTGGAGCTTGGCCATATTGCAATGAGGAATGGTAATCCGCCCATCGGTGCGGTACTCCTAGATCACAAGAGCGACCAGAGCTGGGAGGCAGTTACAGACGATAAAACGACCGGGAACCTTTTGGGTCATGCCGAATTAAATGCATATATTGCAGCGCGCGCAACGGTCGGTGGGGATTTAAGGAGTTGCACTTTGGTCACCACGGCGCAACCTTGCACGACGTGTATCGGTCCTTTAGCGGAAGGAAAGCTCGGTAGAGTGGTATTTGCAGCACCGCGGCGCGAAATCCGCTTGGTGTCGAGGCTAATGCGCACAAGGATATACGACATGGATGATTCGCTTTGGGATGGAGATACAACCACAATGGTCTTGCGGGGCCATCTCGCTTCTGACGCACTGAGGCAGTTTGCTATTTGGCCTGCCTTGCGTGACGTTGGACTGGTAAACGGCTAAATAGGGTAGCTTAGGGCTTGACCTGCAAGTTTTGCAGCCGCGACGAAGGAGCCCTTTACCAAAAAATTTAGCACTCTTGACTCGTGAGTGCCAGCTTGTGTATCATATATACGTATGACACCCGATTCACAAGATTTTCAAGATTTTTTGAACCACCTCACGAATAACGCGCTGGAGAGTCTCAAGCACGCCGACGCCATTGCACGCAGCGTGGGCAGCGCCTACGTGGGGACCGAGCACCTCATGCTTGGTATGCTGGCCCAAAGCGGCAGCATGGGCGCCAAAATTTTAGAGGGCGCTGGCGTAACGCTTGACCGAGCGCGTATGGCGCTTAACCTGACGCCAAAGACATTGGTTATGAGCGCGGGCGCGAAAGGGTTGAGCGAGACTGCGAAGCTCACGCTCAAAATGGCCTACGATACGGCCCAGGAATTTAACCAGGATTTTTGCGGGACCGAACATATCTTAGACGCGCTGCTCAGCCAAAAGAATTCGCGCGCTACGGTTTTACTTCGGGCTATGAATGTGGATATTGACGCTCTGAGCAACGAGCTGGAACAGTTCTTGAACCGTCAGTACGACGACGAAGACAGCGCCGGCGGTACCGACACGCGCCGCCGCGGCGGGAGCCGCAACAAAGGCCGCAAGACCGCCCTCGACTTTTTTGGTACCGATATGACCGCCGAGGCCCGGGTCGGCAAGCTCGACCCGGTAGTGGGACGCGAGCAGCAAATCCGCCGCGTGATCACCATTTTGAATCGCCGCACCAAAAATAACCCCGTGCTCATTGGCGAACCGGGTGTTGGCAAGACAGCCATTGTAGAAGGCCTGGCGCAGCGCATCGTGGCCGAAGATGTACCCGACAGCTTGCTCGAAAAGCGTGTGGTGCTGCTTGACCTGGCCGGCATGATCGCGGGCACCAAGTACCGTGGCGAGTTCGAGGAGCGGCTTAAAAAAGTAATGGCCGAACTGGAAAACGACAAAAAGACCATCGTGTTTATTGACGAGCTGCACCTTATTGTGGGCGCGGGCGCAGCCGAAGGCGCCATGGATGCCGGAAATATTCTGAAGCCGGCGTTGGCGCGGGGTAAAATTCAGGTAATTGGCGCGACCACTACCGCCGAATACACCAAGCATATCGAGAAAGATGCCGCCCTGGAGCGACGTTTTCAGCCCGTACAAGTTCCCGAATCGACGCTTGCCGAAACCCTGGCCATTTTGAAGGGCCTTCGCAAATATTACGAAGAGTTCCATGGCGTCAAGGTGAGCGACGAGGTGTTGGAAGACATTGTGGCCTTGGCCAAGCGTTACATCAACGACCGGTTTATGCCTGACAAAGCCATCGATCTGCTCGATGAAACAGCCGCGCATTTGCGCGTAGATAAGGGCAAAACCAGCCCCGAAGTCCGCAAGCTGCAAAAGGAACTTAAGCTGGTTAACACGCGCATCGACGAAGCCGTGGACGACGAAAACTACCAAAAAGCGGCCGAATATAAGACGCGCGCGAGCCAAATCAACGAAGAGCTGAGCAAGCTGCAGGCGAATGAGAAAGCAGGCAAGCGCATTGACGTCACCAGCGAGGATGTGGCCGAAGTGGTGGCCCGCATTACCGGTGTGCCGGTGAAAAAAGTGATCCGCTCCGAGGCGAAGTACTTGCTGAACCTCGAAAAGAATCTGGGCAAGTACGTGATTGGCCAGAACGAAGCGGTGGAAGCCGTGGCACGCGCCGTGCGCCGCAACCGCTCGGGCATTAGCAGCGAAAAACGGCCAATCGGCTCGTTCGTCTTTCTCGGCCCAACCGGCGTGGGCAAGACCGAGCTGGCTCGCATTCTGGCCCGCGAATTTTTTGGCAGCGACGACGCGTTGGTAAAGATCGACATGAGCGAATTTGGCGAGCATCACAACGTGGCACGTTTGGTCGGTGCCCCCGCAGGCTATGTGGGCTACGACGATGGCGGCCAGCTCACCGACAAAATCCGCCGCCAGCCGTACAGCGTGGTGCTGTTCGACGAAATCGAAAAAGCCCACCCCGACGTCTTCAATATGATGCTGCAAATTTTGGAAGATGGCCGGCTCACCGACGCCAAAGGTCGCAAGATTGACTTTACGAACACGATTGTCATCATGACGAGCAACGTCGGCGCCGATAAGCTTCAAAAAGAGGCCAGCTTTGGTTTCCACGCCACGCGGGAGGGCGACCTCAAAGATCTGGACGCGCTGCATGAGCTCAACCGCGACAAAGTGCTCGACGAACTCAAGAAAAGCATGCGTCCGGAGTTTTTGAACCGCATCGACAAGCTCATCGTTTTCCGCGCGCTTACCAAAAAAGATATTTTCCATATTATCGATTTGCAAATCGGCGAACTCGCCGCCCGCCTGCAGAAGCAGGGCTTGGGCTTGCAACTGGCGGCTAGCGCCAAACAATATCTGCTCGACAAAGGCTACGATGCTAAAAACGGTGTACGTCCGCTGCGCCGTCTCATTCAGGACGAAATCGAAGACCATATTGCGACCGAGCTGCTTGCCGAGCACTACCAAACGGGCGATATCGTGAGCGTCACAACCAAAGCGGGTAAGCTGATCTACGACATTGCCCGCGAGTAGTCCGCTCGCTCGTGGTACACTTAACATATGAAGTTTCTGCGACGTTCGTGGCCGTTCGTCTTACTGCTTTTGACGGTCGCCGCGGGGTTAATTCTTGTCCGCCAGCGTGACGCGGTGCTTGACTGGGCGGCGCTGCGCCGGTACCAGCCGCCGGGTTCCGTGGCCCAACTGGCAGCCGACGATGGCATGACCTCGTACGGCAAACGCTTGTTTTATGTCAACAGCCCGGCCATCGAAGACAAGCAGGCGTTTAACCAACACTGCACCAATACCTCCGATTCGGTCGTGGTGCTCGGCTGCTATACCGGCAATCGTCAGGGCATCTATATATATGATGTCACTGACTCGCGGCTGGAAGGCGTGCAGCAAGTCACGGCCGCTCACGAGATGCTGCACCAGGCCTACGACCGCCTCAGCAAAAGTGAGCGGCAGCGAGTGGACGACTTGCTGCAGCACTATTACGACACCGCCGCACCCGCCGACATAAAATCGCAGTACGCCAGCTACCACAAAACCGAACCTGGCCAGGAGCTGAACGAATTACATTCGGTGATTGGCACCGAAGTGGTAAGTCTGCCCCCCGCACTCGAGGCCTATTACAAACAGTATTTTGCCGACCGTAGCAAGGTAGCGAAGTTCTACCAGAACTACGAAGGCGAATTTACTCAGCGCCAGCAGCAGATTTCCAGCTACGACAACCAATTAAATGCGCTCAAAGCGCAAATTGATGCCAAGCGCGCCGATCTGGCAGCAAAAGGCGCAAGCCTGACCGCGCAGCGCAGCCAGCTCGATAGCTATCGCAGCTCCGGGCAAATCGCGGCCTACAATGCCGGCGTGCCTGGCTTTAACGCCCAAGTTGACGCCTACCGCAGCGAGCTGAGCG
>DATGEW010000014.1:0-4446 GCA_035309745.1 Saccharimonadales bacterium (SeqCode) | reverse complement strand
CTTCCAGCCGAAGTCGGCCGCCGCCCGGGAGTAGGTGGTTGCTCGTTCGGGGCGGTCACTGACTAGCGCATACGCTATCGCCATGCGGCTGACTAAGTTAATTCTTTCCTGGTCGGGCTGCGCATTTAGATCTCCACCGGTGGCGATCTCTACAGATAAAATGTCTTCGAGGGCGGCGTCAAAGTAACTAAGGCCTTCCCGCGCTTCTTCACGAGCGCCTCGAGGGGACAGTCTGCCCGCTCGCTCACGCCTGAGGGCGGAGCCGACGATGAGCCTGCCGAGCATGCCGGCACTGGCACCGCGTTGGCGGAGAGCCTGTAGTTGGAATTCTGCAGGTACGGTGTTAGCGGCCTGGCCGTGTAGCTCAAAGGCCGAGGCAGCCCATTTCCCGGCGGCCCAGTAATTTCCCAGACGAGCGGCGCTCGCAGCATAGCCTCGCATGGCTCGTCCTTTTTCTAAGGGGTCGGGCATCATGTCGATAGCTTTGCGCCATAACAGCATGGCACGTTGGTACTCACCGCGAGTGTGTAGATCCTGCGTTTCGCGCATGCGAGTACCAAATTCGTGCAAGTGTTCTACAAGCCGCTGCACGCCCTGTGTGTGATCGGCCTGTTGCAAGGGGGAGCCTGGCTGCTGTTGCAGCTCTTCTACGCTGTCTGGCAGGGGGAACCAGGCGAACGTCGATTCCTCGGTGGTTTCACTTGCTCGCGGAGTGGGTATGGTGCGGACAATGGTGAGTAAGCCCTTGGTTTGCACCGGTGGTTCGTCGTCAGATGTCTCGGCATCATCTGTGTAGACTGACGTATGAGGAGCCTCACTTGGGTCAATGCCCGCTGCCAGGACTTCCTGAGCAGTCGTAAGTTATAGTATCGTCGTGCTCACCAATAACGCCTTCGGGCAGCGTCCATCCGCCTGTCTGGGAATCACGGACAAGCAGCAGGTGCCGCGCTTGGCTCGGGTCTATGGCAACAATAAGGTGCGTAACGTTATGGGTAACCTCTTGCTCGTACAGTCCGTTATGGGCTTCTCCGCTGCTCATAAAACACCTCTTTATGTATGTTAATTATAAACTCAACGGCAAGGTTATACAAATTGCAGATTGCCAGCGCCCTCAAACCCGCTATACTGTAAGCAAGATGAAACATAAGCGACTTTGGCAGTCGGCCTTGGCGGCAGTGGGGATGCTGCTGGTCTTGAGCGGTTCGGCGGCAGCCCAAAACGTTACACAGGGGTACAATACCGACCAGCCGATAGAGAACGGGCTCATTGTCCGGCTCAAACCTGGGGACGCCAAAAAAGTCCAGCCCTGTAAGCTGGCTAATGCCGGTGACATGCTCGGGGTGACTACTGCTTCCACCGACGCCCCGGTGTCGCTGTCGGACCCGACGCAAGTCCAGGTGTTTGTGGCCACCTTTGGCCAATACGATGTGCTCGTAAGTAACCAAAACGGACCTATCAAGGCGGGCGATTTTATCACCATCTCATCTCTGGACGGCGTGGGCATGAAAGCTGATCATAATAATCAATTCGTGCTCGGCAAGGCGCTGGAAGGATTCGCCGGTATTAAAGATGCCGATAGCCAGGTCACGCTCACCGGCCCGCAAGGCTCTCGGCAGGCGGTAGGCCTGAAACGCATCATGGTGGACATTAGCGTGGCGCATAATCCGACCTATAGCGGCGACAAAGTTGCCGGCGTACCCCAATTTTTGACCAATGTGGCGCGTGCGGTCACCAATAAGCCGCTGACCGCGCTTCGTGTGTACGCCGCTTTAGGCGCGCTGCTGTTCGCGGTATTCATTGCCGGGTGGGTGCTGTACGCCGGCATCCGGTCGGGGATCACAGCGGTTGGCCGCAATCCGCTGGCCAAGAGCGCCATCATGCGCAGCCTCATTAGCGTTATTTTAAGTGCGGTTATAGTTGTCATAGTCGGCTTGATTGCGGTATATTTACTACTGAAGATCTAGCTTATGCTTAGGCAGGGGGAGAATAAGGTCGCGGCATGACAATCTGGTGGTTACTACTTATACTCACCGCTATCTTAGCGATAGGTTCCGGCTTTATTTGGGTAGCCGTGCAGCTTGCCGGCGGCAAAAAGACGCCCAAAAACCTGGCCGAGTCATTCCAACAAGCCGCCGAAGAAGATGTCGACCACATCTTTAACAGCGAATTCCGCGAAGAGCTGCGCAACCGCGGCCGCTTGCACTTTGAAAAAATTCTGGGCGAAAACGCCATGTTCCTGCAGCAAGACCTGCGCCTTACCACCTCGCAACTGAACGAATATATGAAGGGTGAGATCAGCAAAGAGCTGAAGGAGGCCTTCGCCAACTACCAGAGTGCGATTACCGATGCCAAGCAGCTGGCAATCGAATCAATCGAGAAAACCAAGACTGCCATCGAAGAAGAGCGGCAGGGGTTGGTAGCGCAGCTCGAAAAGGAAGTCGGCGAGGAAAAAGAGCGCCGCATCAAACAATTTGACGAACGCATGGCGCAGGTGGTGAACCACTATGTGCTGAACGCCATCGGCAACCAAATAGACCTCAACGACCAGCTAGAGTACATTCTCAGCGAGCTTGAGGCTCACCGGGCAGCGATAGTAGAGGACATCCGTAATGGCACCTGAGCACGGTCAAACGTTCGTCTTGCCGGTATTGGTCTTCGGCGTCGTCGAAGTGCGTCGTTTGCGCCGCGAAATTGAGGCGCTGGAAGATTTTATGAACCAAAGCAAGCTCCGCGAGCCCGGCAAGCAGCCGGCGCTCCCGCGGTTGAGCCGCTTGTGCGAGGGTTTGGCGCAAGTCAATCATCTTAATTTATTGCAACCCGATCATCGCCAGGCACTCGCCGTTTTTTTGCAGCAGTTGGAGGCGGGTGCTCCCAGCATCCACATTAGTTTTGCGTCCGACCCTTCGTCGTCGTTTACGGCGAAACTGGTGGGCTGGCTGCGGGCCAATATCCACCCGTATACGCTGCTCGAAATCGGGCTGCAGCCTACGCTTGCCGCCGGCTGTGTGGTGCGCACCAACAATAAAGTGTTCGACCTGAGCCTGCGTGAACGGTTTGCGGATTCTGAGCAGCTGTTGCTGAATGCATTGGAAGCAGCCACCAGCAATGCGGGCCAGCCCGCCGCGCTGGGTAGTGCCGTGTCTGCCCCAGCTGCGGTAGGCGTTCCGCCGCAAGGGGCCGCCGCATGAGCGACAACAAGCATTTCGACCAGCTCGTGGCCAGCGGCAAGCCGGTGGGCGAGGTAATTGCCATCGACCGTTTTATGGTCAAGGTAAAAGGCATGCAGCCGTGCAATTTGCACGCCCTTATTATGTTTGAAGACGGCAGCAAAGGGTATGTGCACCGTATTTACGACGACCATATGGTTATTTTGCATTTGGGCACCAAAACGATCCGCGTGGGCACCACCTGCGTTCTGCAGCATGCGGAGCTGGTTACCAAAGTGGGGAAAGACTTCGTCGGCCGCGTGGTAAGCGTTACCGGAGAACCGCTGGACGGCAAAGGGCCGATTCCAGCCGATGGCGTGCTGCCGGTGTTTGCCCCGGCACCGATGCTCTATGAACGCGAATTGCTCGATAAGTCGCTGGAAACCGGCGTGACCATCCTGGACACGCTGTTCGCGCTGATGCGCGGCCAGCGTATTGCTATTTTAGGAGATGGCAAGTCGGGTAAGAGTACGCTCGCCACCCAAATGGCCATTAACCAAAAGACCACCGATATTACCACTATCTACGTGCTGATTGCCAAGCGCCGCACCGATATCGACATGCTCATTTCGCGCTTGGAGTCGAACGACGCGCTTAAAAAGACGATCGTCGTGGTGAGCACGATGAGCGACTCCCTGGTACACAGCTACCTGGCGCCTTATGTTGGCTGCGCGATGGCCGAATATTTTTGGCAGCACCTCGACCAAGACGCGCTCATTATTTACGACGACCTTACGGCCCACGCCCATGCCTACCGCGAAATGGCGTTGCTTACCGGCAGCAGCCCTGGCCGCGACAGCTACCCCGGCGATATGTTTTACGTGCACAGCAGTCTTTTGGAGCGCGCGGGCAAGCTCAACCGCAACCACAAAACGCTCACCAGCATCCCGATGGTTTTTGCAGCCAGCGGCGACATTGCCGCGTATCTGCCCACCAACATTATGTCGATTACCGACGGCCAATGGATTCTAGACATGAAAATCTTCCGTGACACCATGCGCCCGGCGGTGAACGCCGGCCTGAGCGTTTCCCGCGTGGGTGGCCGGGGCCAAACCAAGCGGCAGCAGGCGCAGGCCGGTGCGCTGTTCAAGGCGATTACCGCCCACCACACCGCGCAGGAATTCGCCCGCTTCGGTTCGGAGCTGTCGGTAGCGGCACAGACCGATTTGGCGCGCGGCGAATTGCTGTACAAAGTGCTCAACCAAGTACCGGGCGAAAATTACAACTTCAAGGAGCAGAC
>DATGEW010000013.1:0-5203 GCA_035309745.1 Saccharimonadales bacterium (SeqCode) | reverse complement strand
GCATCGTAAACGATACGATTATTGCTGGCCGCGACATTGCCTCCAGTGACACGAGCGGCGTGGTGGTAATTACTTCCGATTACGCCGACAAACTTGGTTTTAAGGGTAATTACAAAGGTATTGTCGGTAAGCAGGTAGGGTTGCTGGCGTAAGGATGGTATAACGGCGTCGGTTCTGACCCGCTGAAACTCTACCAAGAGCAGCAGGAGTTCTTTTCGACGCACCCCGGCGTGGATGGCCGCGATTTTCAGCCGCCGCCCACTACGCTCCCGGCCACAATCGTTGGCGTGATGGACACCAGTAACGACAGCTATGCGGTGCGCGTGCCGCTGCAGTGGGCGCAAGGTATGGACGAGGTGCAGAACTACCAGGTTACGCAGGCCGATCAAGATGCGGCTAATGCCAAGTGCCGCAACTCGCGTACGCCCTGCAACCCACAGCCGCAACCCACGCTTGTCGTCGAGGACGAAGTGGCTAAAAACGGTTACGACGCGCTCATTGTAAAAGTGGACAAAGCAAGTAACGCCCCGACGGTCGCATCCCAGATAAAGAAGTTTGGCGTGGGGGCCGTGGATGCGCAGACGTTCATTAAAAGCCAGCTCGCCATCTTTAACATCGTGGGTGCGGTGCTCGGTGGGATTGGCGGCATTTCTTTGGCTGTCGCCGCTGTGGGGGTGGTCAACACGATGGTGATGGCCATTTTGGAGCGCACGCGGGAAATCGGTGTGATGCGCGCCGTTGGCGCCCGCCGGTCCACGGTCAGCCGGCTATTTACCTTCGAGGCTTCTCTGTTGGGCATGCTCGGCGGCGTGTTCGGCGTGTTGGTCGGTTTCGGGCTCACGCTTATCGCTAACCCTATTATTAACAAGCAGCTAAAAGGGAACGGCATTACGAGCAGCAACATTATTACGCTGCCGCTCTGGCTGATTGTGAGCGTCATTGCGGTGACGACCGTTATCGGTATGCTTGCCGGCCTGTATCCGGCGCGGCGCGCGGCCAAGCTCGACCCGGTGGAAGCATTGCGCTACGAATAGCTAGAGCTTTTTGATTTGCTCGGCGAACCAGCGGGCGCTCGGGCGGATGGTGCGCTGCATGGTGGTGCGGTCTACCGCTATCAGGCCGAAATGGGGCCACCAGCCGTCGGACCATTCGAAATTGTCCAGCAGGCTCCAATGCAGATAGCCCTCCAGTTGCACGCCAGCGCGCAGGGCATCTTGCATGGCCTGCATGGTTTCGGCGATCCACCACTGGCGATGCGTGTCGGTGGTGTCAGCCACACCGTTTTCAGTGATGATAATCGGTTTTTTGTAGCGCCGCCACACCGCTTGCAGCAGCCGTCCTATGCCACGCGGCTCCATGTACCAGCCCAAATCGTTGAGTGGCCCGGCAGGGTTCCGCAGCCCGCGCCACGACAAATACTGCGTAAAGTAGTAATTGAGCCCAATAAAATCCAACTGCCCGCGGGTACGATCTAAAAACCACCAGTTCCACAGGTAATCAGTGAAGCACACAATTAGCCGGTCTAGCGGATTATACCTGGAGCGTGGCTGGCCGTTGGCCAGCTGTGCCGCGATGCTCACGCGCGCTTTGGGGTAACGCTTTTTCCATATCTCATAGGCCTGCCGGTGTGCACGGGCGAGGTTGCCATATACGCCAAGCATGCGCAGCGCATTGTGCTTTTGCGGCGGCCATCGTCCTTCCATGTAGCTGACACTGGCGTATACATTTGGCTCGTTGAGGGTGAGCACGTAGCTGACGCCGGCACCCAATTCGTCACATACTTTTTTGACATAGCGGCGCCAATAGTGCAGGTTTTGCCGTTTTTCAAAAGCGCCTTTGTCGGTGAACCAAGTGGGCATCGTCCAGTGCCACAGGGTGAGGACCGGCTCGATATGCTGCTTGCGCAACGCTGCGATGTAGGTGCGGTAATGGGCTATGGCGGTGTCATCCCACTCTCCCTCGCGCGGCTCAAGCCGCGACCACTCAATCCCAAAGCGGAAGGTGTTTAGGCCGAGTGCCTTCACCAGTTTGAAATCTTCGGCATAGCGCGAATAATGCTCAATACCGTTGCCCGAGATGTAGTTGTGGGGGTCGCATACTTGCTCTTTAATAGCTGGCCAGTTAGGCAGGTGCCGATACCGTTCCGGGGCGTTAGCCGCCAGGCGTTCAGCGTTAGCCCGCTCCCAAACGGTCCACTGATTGTGGTTGCCGCCCTCAACCTGGTGGGCAGCCGTGCTTGCGCCCCACAGAAAATGTTTAGGGAAGAGAGAGTTCGTCATACTTGGTAGTATCTCAAAACGGGTCAATGGAGCATAGCTTTATACACAGATGCTGAAAAAGTTTGCTTGCCATCTTTTTTGGTATATATTTATGCTTAAGGTAAAAATTAAAATAGACAAAGAGAGTACAATATGAATCCAGATACTGCAGAGCCCGCTCCTCGCCGCCGGACCGTCCTACTGATTGGTGCGGCGGTTGTCATACTTATCGCACTCATTATTGCCGGTGTTATGCTTCGGCGTCACACCAAGCACGCTGTCTCTGCGGCAAAGCAGCAGGCGATTATCCAAATAGGGCCGGATGGCTTTACTCCAGCGACGCTCACCCTCAAAGCCGGCACCGAAGTCGTCTGGCGTAACGCCGATGTGGCCACGCACGCCGTGGCAAGCAACCCCTATCCGGCAGATACAACCGTGCCCGGGTTGCACTCTAAAGATATCTCGCCTGGAGGCAGCTACACCTATACGCCAACGGCGAGCGGTACCATCCACTACCACGACGACATACAACCATCTTCCAATGGCACTATAACCGTAATCGATAAATAGAAGGGGCATACTATGAATGAATCCCATGACGACCACAAACCCCACGTAGTTACCGATGCGCGGATGCCCCAAAAAGGCATGAAGGGCCTGTTGGCTTCTCGGCGGACGGGCGCACTGTTTTTCGCCTGTATCTTTGCAGTAGCGGGCAGCATTTTCTTATTCCGTTCGTTCGCGGCAAGCACCAGCGTAAGCCTTTTTAGCGCGACTACCATACCGTCTACAATAGATTCCGACGATGGCCAAGCCGTAGAAGTTGGCGTTAAGTTTAAGAGTGACGTTGCCGGTACCATTACGGGCGTTAGCTTTTATAAAAGTGCCTTGAACACCGGTGTTCACGTGGGTAATTTATGGTCGAGTTCGGGGGCTCTTTTGGCCTCGGCGACCTTTACCAACGAGAGCGACTCCGGCTGGCAGCGGGTGACGTTTGCCAACCCGGTCGCTATCCAAGCAAACACGGTCTACGTCGCCTCATACCACACCAATGCGGGCCACTACTCTGACAACACCCAAGGTACGGCGAAGGCTATCGACGTGCCGCCGCTCCACGCCCTCGCCGATGGCGCAAGCGGTCCGAACGGCGTATATGCCTACGGCGCCGCCAGCTCGTTCCCGACCAACGGCTGGGAGGCTTCCAACTATTGGGTAGATGTAGACTTTACTCCGAATGCGACCGGCAGTGGCGATTCCACCTCGGTGGGCGGGAGCACTGCAAGCAGCGGTAATTTGAGCGTCGACCAACAGGTTGCAACACACCAAGGGACGCCTAACACGGCTATTTCATCACCAGCCTTTTCTACTACAGGTTCCAACGAACTGTTAGTCGCCTTTCTAACGTCAGATGGACCCCAGACCGGCGCGCAGAGCTTTAGCTCGGTTACGGGCGGCGGACTGACCTGGAAGCTGCGCCAACGCGTCAATGCCCAGCCCGGTGCCACGGAGATTTGGCAAGCGGTTGCCTCTGCTCCACTTTCCAACGTTCGCATTAAAGCAACCCGGGCAAACGGCTCCTATGTCGGCTCCCTCGTCATCACCGCCTTCAAGGGGGCCAGTACGACTGCCGACGGTGCGGTTGCTGGAGGCAACGGCTCTTCGGGTATGCCCACGCTCAACCTGACTACAACGCACAACGGCTCTTGGGTTTGGGCGACCGGTAACGACTGGGATAAAGCAACGGCGCGGACCGTCGGTAATGGTCAAACGAAGGTCAATGAGTATCTGGCATCGGTTGGCGACACCTATTGGGTACAGCGCCAGAACACCGTCACAGCCAATTCGGGTACCGCGGTTACGATGAATGATACGACGCCAACAAGCGATCACTGGAATCTCGCAGGGATAGAAATCATGCCAGCCGCCACCAATACTCCGGGCGTTAACCCGCCACCAACTACTGGGGACACTATGCCGCCAAGTACGCCAACCAATCTTACGGCGTCTGCTACAAGCTCCAGCCAGGTGAATCTCTCCTGGGCTGCAAGCACGGACAACGTCGGCGTAAGCGGTTACAACATTTACCGTAACGGCGCCAAGGTGGGCACCACTTCGGCCACCACCCTCACCGACAGCGGGCTTACTGCCAATACTACATACAGCTATACAGTAAGCGCGTTCGATGCTGCAGGTAATGTAAGCAGTGCTAGTAACGTCGCCAGCGCCACGACCAAAGCAGCGACCGATACGGCAGCACCTTCGGTGCCGGCGGGCGTAAAAGCAAGTGCCACAGGCCCGACCGCAGTTACCCTTTCGTGGACCGCAAGCACCGACAACGTCGGCGTCATCAAGTACTTTATCCTCCGGGGAGGCGCGGTCATTGGTACGAGCACGACGACCAGCTTCAACGACACAACAGCTGTAGCAAACACTTCCTACAGCTATCAAATTGAAGCTGCCGACGCTGCTGGCAACGTATCTGCGCCGAGTGCCGCTGCGAGCGTCACGACGCCGAATCCCACCGATACGACTTCGCCAAGTACACCAATTGCCCTGAGTGCAACCGCTGTAAGCGGCAACCAGGTCAATCTATCCTGGGCTGCCAGCACCGACAACATTGGTATCGCAGGGTACAACGTCTACCGGGGAGGTATCAAGATAGGCACATCCGTCACAACGGGTTTCGGTGACGCCACCGTAAGCCCCAGCACCACTTACAGCTACACCGTAAGCGCCTACGATGGTGCCGGGAACGTGAGCGCTCAGAGTACACCAGCCAGCGTCACCACACCTGGGGGCAATCTGCAATCCCTCAACTGCATCCCAACCCCCCACCTCTGCGGCTTCCCCGACGCCACCAACACCGGTATGAGCAATCCCAACCTGCCGCGGGTGAATGGTACCGACTGTACGGTTACCAGTGCCACGGCCATCACGGTCATTAG
>DATGEW010000012.1:0-21794 GCA_035309745.1 Saccharimonadales bacterium (SeqCode) | reverse complement strand
CAAAACGAAGGAGCTGCCAAACGGCTCGGCTCGAAGTTATTTTATTGGTGGATGCACCGCATGGGTCGGAATATTGTGCCGGGCCTAAGCGACTACCGGCTTATCGACCGCAGCGTGCAGCGGGAGTTCGCGCGGATGACCGAACATAACCGCATCACCCGCGGCATGGTCGATTGGCTGGGCTATCCGCAGGACTACCTCTATTTTAAGGCCAATGCGCGTATGGTTGGCGATGCGAGCTATTCGCTGCGTAAACTATTTAAATTATTTATCGACAGCACGGTGTCGCTCAGCAGCTCGCCCCTGCATTACACGGCGTATATCGGCGCCGTGGTGCTGCCTTTTTCGGTGGTGCTGGGGCTCCTTATGCTGCTCAATGCGGTTATTGGGGATCCGTTCGGATTGCACATTACCGGTGGCGCCTTTGTGATGGTCTTTTTACTGTTTTTGACCGGCATACTCCTGGTTTCGCAAGGGATTATCGGGCTGTATTTATCGCATATCCATGCCGAAACACAAAATCGGCCGTTGTATATTATTGACCGCGTCAACTCAAGGAGGCTCGAATGAAAAAAATAATGGATTTGCTGCAACGCCCGATGTACCGCTACCTGATCGTCGGCGGCAGCGTGTACGTGCTGGAATTAATAGTAATCGTGTTGGCCGAGAAATGGGGCGCGAGTGCGGTGTGGGCGGTGGCGGCGGCCTTTTGGATTGGTCTAGTGGTGTCGTTTTGGCTGCAAAAGCTGGTGACGTTTGGCGACAAGCGTATGCACCACCGCATTTTGCTCCCGCAGTTCATCGCGGTGACTTTGCTGGTGCTGTTTAATTTCGGATTTACTGTGCTGATGGTGCAGCTATTCTCACATCTGCTGCCCGCGGTTGTCATCCGGACGGGCGCCTTGGCGACGACGACCATTTGGAATTTTTACCTGTACCGCACCCGGATTTTTAAACGTAACGAAGGCGATGACGAGCCCGTCACCTATTAAATAGTAGTACGCATATGGCACAGGCGAAAAAGCCCACCACCCATAAGAAGCGAGCAGCGCCCAAGCGTGCGGCTGTGCACCGCCCTACCCCACGGGCGGCCAGCCAGCAGCAAAAGCCATTGCCCCGGTCTTTTGTTTCCCGGTTTTGGGCTGGTGTAGCGTCGCGGTGGACTGCCTGGAGTGCCAAGCTGCGAAAGCGCGTCGCGCCCGCAATTGCTCTGGAGAAGCGGGCCTATCAGGAAGTTACTGCGCACAGTCCGCGCATGTTGGGTTCACATTGGTTTGCCGGTGTGTATGCCCTGCTTGCCCTGTTTGTCCTGCTGGCAGTTACCGGTTGGGTGGCTTATCTGGGCGCGCGGGTGCAGCAAAGCAATGCCGACCAGCTGGTAAATGCGTACTTGTTTACGAATCATGCGACGTTTCATGGAGCCAATTTCCCTGGCCAACATACTTTTTTGTTCAAGTGGCCGCTCTTTTGGTTAGTGGCGCTGTTGGGTTCCCGCCCGGCAGATTTTATATGGATAACGGTTGGCGTCGTGCTTTTAACCGTGTTGCTCTTTGCACTTATATTGTGGCGGATTGAACGCCGGGCGCTCTATTTTGGCACGCTCTGTTTGGCATTGGCATCGGTGTTAGCGGCAGTGCCGGCATTGCCGTACCCCAGCGGTTTGCTGCCCGTTAATATGGCGATGATTACCACACGCAATCTTGAGTATATTTTATACATTGTATCGGTTGCGCTGTTGGTGCGTGCGCCGCGGCTCCGGAGTTGGTCTTTTGTAGGCGCGGCCGGCGTGCTGGGAGTGCTCGCGGCGAGCGATAAGCTGTTTTTGGTGTTTGGCGTCGGCAGCGCACTGCTCGCGTGCGTGGTGTATGCCTTGGTGCGCGGCTGGTCGTTCGTGACTCAGGCTGTACGCTGGCTCATGGTGTGTGTGGTGGGCGCTTTGCTGGCTACGGCACTGCTTGCCGGCATCCATGCTGGCGGCTGGACGAATATTATCAACGGCGCACAAGTGAGCCCCTACGGCGCGGTACATTCCGCCAAAGATATATTGTTGGGGGTCGTGTATGGTGTGCTGGCGCTGCTTACGAATTTGGGTGTCAATCCGGCCGGCGACGTGCGGCTTCTGCATACGGTGCCGCAGCAGACTTTGCACACTTTGTTGAGCTGGGGCGGATTTGCCTTGCTGGTTAATAGCGCGTTGGTGCTGGCGGGCGGCTATGCGATTTTCCGGGTACTGGGACGCAGCATGGGACAGGAAAAGAACCGGCGTGCCACCGTGGCTCAGCGGCTCTCGCTGCTCCTTATTTGGACAAGCCTGGTGGCGGCCGCAGTTTTTGTCGCTACCAACCACTATTACCCGGTGGATGCCCGCTATGTGACGGTTGTCCTTTTTGCAGTATTCATTGCCGGGGCCACTTTCTTACGGACAAAGCAGTTCCGGCACGAATTGCTGGTAGGCGCGGGCTTGGTGTTGTGCCTGAGTATTGCCTCCGGCCTGGTGGTCGCCCATCGTTCATACCAGGGCGAGCGGGCTGCGCTCTCACCGCTGGATGCGCGTAACAAACTCATTGCCGAAGCGCTTGGCCGTCACCCGGTGCCCGTGCTGCTGGGCGATTACTGGCGGGTTATTCCTACAAAACTGGCCGATGGCCGGCCGCTCCAGGTGATGCCGCTGGAAAGCTGTACCAGCGCGCGGGATGTCCTGAGTAGCAAGGCCTGGCAACCCGACCCTAATAAAACCGGCTTCGCGTACTTGCTTACGTTCGACCAAAGTCTTACCGGCTACCCGCACTGCACGCTGGACATAGTGGTGCAGGCCTTTGGGCGCCCGAATGCGAGTATCGTTATTGCCGGCAACGTTTCTAGCCCGCAGGAACTCCTGCTCTTTTATGATCAGGGCGCGCATAAGAGCGCACCGACTGCTGCGGTAACGTCGCAGGTTTCAACCGTGACTCCCATTTCTCCAGAAGAGTTACCGTACACCACTTGCCCGCAAGCTACCGTAATGATCACCGTTGCCCACCAGGACGACGACCTGTTGTTTATGAACCCGGACCTCATGCATGATATCCAGGCCGGGCGTTGTGTGCGCACGGTGTATCTTACTGCCGGCGATGCCGGTAGCGGCCAATTTTATTGGGTGGGCCGCGAACAAGGCGCAGAGGCGGCGTATTCGACAATGCTCGGCAGCAGTGCCATTTGGGTGCAGCGTTTGGTGCGGCTGGCCGATAATTCGGTGGTAACGGTGGCGAATCCGCGTGGCAACAGCCGCGTATCACTCATTTTTATGCATTTGCCCGATGGCAATGTGCGCGGTGAAGGTTTTGCCGCGTCGCACTACGAAAGCCTGGCGCGGTTGGAAGCAGGCGAAATTCCGGCCATCCATGCGATTGATGGCGAATCGAGCTATACCAGCCAGCACTTAATAGATACGCTGGCACGGCTCATGGCCATATATCATCCTGCGGAAATCCGCACACAGGCCAACTTTGCCAGCAAGCTTGCGCCCGACCACAGCGACCACATGGCGGTGAGCCGTTTTACCAGCCGGGCATACGAAGCGTATCGGCGCGACCAGCTGGCCGGACTTACCGATATCCCGGTGGTACGCTACATCGGGTATCCCATCCGGGCGATGCAGCCCAACGTGGGCGACGGTGATTTAGCCGAGAAAGAGAAAATTTTCTTCGTGTATGCCGCGCACGATAATGGTGTTTGCCACTCTGAGCAAGAATGTGTGCGCGAATCGGCCAACTACCGCATGTACTTGTCGCGCGAATATTACGAGTAACGCGCTATTTGTCCAGTTCGCCGTCCTGGAGTCGGAAGGTCATGTCTGTGCGGCCGGCAATAGACAGGTCGTGTGTTACTACAATAATAGTGGTGTGCTCGCTGCGACTTATGTGATGCAATAGGTCAAATATCATTTTGCCGGTCTGCTCATCGAGATTACCGGTCGGTTCGTCGGCCAGAATGAGCTTAGGCCTATTGGCCAGCGCCCGGGCAATGGCCACGCGCTGCTGTTCGCCCCCACTGAGACGACCGGGTTTACGCAGCTGCTTGTCGCCTTCCAGACCGACTTGTTCCAGTAGTTGGATGGCGCGCTTTTTGCGCTCGGCTGCCGGCCGGCCGCTAAATTCCATGGGCAGCATGACATTTTCGATGGCCGTAAGGTTGGGAATGAGGTTGTAATTTTGGAAGACAAAGCCGATGGTGCGGCAGCGGTATGTGGTGAGGTTGTGTCCATGCAGGCTGCTGAGTGACTTGCCGCCCACCGTAATGTCGCCACTCGTTGGCTTGTCAAGTGCGCCCAGCAGGCTTAGCAGCGTGCTTTTGCCGCTGCCGCTCCGACCAATCACCGAAGCGAATTTTCCTTCCGCGATTTCAAAACTTACATTGTGCACGGCGGTTACGGTATTGTCGCCGCTCTGAAACATGCGTGTGAGGTTCTTTACTTGTAACATATACGCTCCTAGTCTGCTCTCATTACTTCGCTGGGACGAATTTTAGTGATGAGCCCGGCCGCCGCAGTACTACCCACTACGGCGATTAGCAGCGCGCCGCCCAACCCGTATGCTACGATGCTGCCGTTTACGTTTGCCCGCAGTTTCTTCACCCCCTGCGCTACCGAGTTGTTGGCGAAGCGGGCTCGAAAGCCGCCGCCTCGCGGGCCGACGAACATTGCCGTGCCGCCCGGTCCGCCTTGGTCTACGCCCTGCACTGTTGGTGTGGTCGAGTTGGTACTGCTGCTAGCCAGCAATTTCGTCACCGGCGTTGCCGCTAGGCTGCCAATAGTGATGCCAATGACTGCTGCCAGCACGGTGAGCGTTAACGATTCCACCATAAACTGCAGCATGACCCGGGCATTACTGGCACCAATTGCCTTGAGAACGCCAATCTCCCGCTTGCGTTCGCGCACAATCATCACCATGGTCAGTAAGATGATCACCGCGGCTGTGGCTGCCGCGCCAATCAGACTGAAGAGTGAGACATGTTGGATGTTTTGCAGGGAGCTAAGCGTGGTTTTGGCGGCCGTGGCGTCGTTCGTGACATCGGCATTACTGCCGAGCAGACTGCTAATGGCATTTGTGGCGCTATCCAGGTTCACACTACTGTCGATGTGCACGCTGGCGCCGGTAACCGCCCCACTCTGCCCGCTCAGGCGTTGGACGGTGGGCAGCGGCATAATAACTTGGTTATTGCTAAAGGTGTTTCCGGCGTCAAAAATACCGGCTACGGTGAAGCTGGTGCCGCTGTAAGCGGTAAAGGTGGAACCTATCGTGAGATTGTTTTTGCTGGCCAGCGAGCTGCCCACCAGCGCCACGCTGGCGTCTTTGGTGCCGTCAAAGCTATGGCCGTTGGTGACTTTGAGCGCGTTGCCGCTCGCCGTTGTGACGCTGGCAAGCGGAGTGGTTGCTCCCAGCACAATTACCGGTGGCTGAAAGGTTCCACCGCCGCCAAACGACATGGTTGTCGGCCCGCTGTCGCCAGAACTGTTCAGGTTATTCTCGATTCGGAATTGCCGGCGTCCAAAGTTCCCGGCGTCAATCGCCGATTGCAGGCTTGTATCACTGCTGTTTAGCCGGTCGGAAAGTGTCTCGTCTACGCTCGTGACGTGTGGTACGGCCTTGATTTTGCCCAGCTGGTCGGCAGTCAGCGGGTTGCCACCGCCCTCGAAGCCGCGGATGCCGGCTGGTGCAACCGTAATGGTATTGCCCACGTCTTGCTGTACGCTGGCAATTTTTTGCCCGATGGCCTGGTGGGCGAGCAGCATAGCCAGGCTCAGGCCGATGCTGAGTCCTAACATGCCCACAATGCCCACCGTGCGCACGCCATTGCGGAACGCGCCTCGCACGCCCCGGCTGAATACGTTCATGATGATCCTTTCGCTTAGGTGTTTGCCCCGATTGTATGGCGTGCTGCTGGGTGTTTGCTTGAAAATACGCTACAACACAAAACACCCTCCGCTGGGGAGGGTGTTTTTTGGTGCAACTAGTAAACTAGTAGCGGTTGCCGCTGAAGCCGCCGCGGTCACCACCACGGTTGCCACGGTCGCCGTTAAACGGCCGGCGTTCGCGGTTTTCTTGTGGGCGAGCTTCGCTCACTGCTACGGCGCGGCCGCCGACGTCCTTGCCATCCAACAGCTTAATAGCGTTTTGGGCTTCTTCGTCGGAGCTCATTTCGACAAAGCCGAAACCTTTGCTGCGGCCGGTTTCGCGGTCGACGATTACTTTGGCAGAAACTACAGTACCCGCTTGCGCGAAGGCATCTTGTAGTTGGCTGTCGTCAACGCTGTAACTCAGCGAGCCGACGAATAGTTTGGTAGCCATTTTCTAGCTTATCCTCTTTCTTGCACCGAGGTAAGCTGGCGACGATTTCCGTTCCAGTTAGCTGCTCCTCAAGCGACACGTTAATAACTTCCTAGAACTGTTGACTGCAGCAGCATATTTCTAGCTTACACATTATAGCATATGTTTACAGACGGGCATACTCCTCATGGTATACTGGGGTTTAGCTGAAAAGGGGTAGCGATGAAGGTGGCGGGCGTGCCGGTGACGATAATGTGTGTGGCGCTCTGCTGTGCGGCATTTGGGATGTGGCAGTTTTTACATCGTTCAGCAGTACAGCTTGTGTCGGTGACGGGCGGAAAGCCTGCGCCGATCGTAGCGCGGGCCCGGCTTGCCCCGCCCCCACCGCCATTTGAATTCCCGGCTGGAGGGCGCACCCTTGCCGGCACCTACCGTTTCGTGGCTTTATACGGTTCGCCGGATTCGCCGGCGCTGGGTGTGCTGGGCGAGCAGTCACCAAACATCTCGGCGGTGCGCGCCAAAGAGCTAGCTGCCACGTACCAGCCGCTTTCGGCGGCACCGATCTACCCGACGTTTGAAATTATCAGCACAATTGCTTCAGCCACGGCGACCGACAATGGCGACTATTCGCGCGAGCTGCCGATAGCGGCGTTGCGTCCGTGGGTTGATGTGGCGCGCCAAAATGGCGTGTACATGGTGCTCGATTTGCAGCCCGGCCGTACCGATTTCTTAACGCAGGCCAAAGAGTACGAGAGCCTGCTGCGCGAACCGAACGTCGGCCTGGCGCTCGACCCGGAATGGCGGCTAGCGCCCACGCAGGTGCCGCTCAAGCAAATCGGCAGTGTGGATATAACAGAGGTAAACCAGGTCATCACCTGGCTGGCGGCGCTCACGAAAACCGCTGGCCTGCCGCAAAAACTGTTTGTGCTGCACCAGTTCCGTCTGGATATGATTACCGGCCGCGAAAACCTCGACACCGCCCATCCCGAACTGGCGTACATCATCCAAATGGATGGCCAGGGCACGCAGGCTCAAAAGCAAGCCACGTGGCAGGCCGTGACCGCTTCCCCGCCCGCCAATGTCAGCTTTGGTTGGAAAAATTTCTACCAAAAAGATACGCCGGTGCTCGAACCCGCCGGCACGATGGAACTCACGCCGCAGCCGTGGTACATTTCGTACCAATAAATAAAAACGTTCGGCCACATGTCGTGACCGAACGCTGGTAACCCGAGAGAACTACGCTAGCCAAAGATGATGCTGACGATGTTGCTCAGCACATTATTGCTACCGTGAATAGTGGCGTGCACAAAGTTACCAATAGTGCCGGTTACGGTGCCTCCCGCGTGGGCTGCGACGCCAACGGCGTTTGAAACGCTGTTGCCATTGCCAGTTATGCTGACATTGACGTTGTTGTCGATCCCTACGCTACTGCCTCCGTAGCCGTGGCCAGGGTTGTGGTGCTTTTCCCACCAACTGACACACTGGCCTTGGTTTTTGAAGGTTTTACTGCCGTCACCGAGGTGCTTCCATCCATCGTGCATACACGCTTGTTTGCTCGACGGTGTAGGAGCCGGCGATTGGGCGGCGGCAACACTGGCGCTGCCCATAATGGCAATGCTCAGCAAGCCGGCAACGCTCAGTGCCAACCTCCGAAAAACAGGCATATTACGTTTTACATTCATAGGCTCACCCCCCTTTGTTTAATGACCTGTTTACCCTACCATCGCCTTAACACAGGCGTCAACCGAGATTTTTCACAGAATAGGTCCGCTTTTTGTGAAGTTCACGAGCGAGCTGTATGCCGCCGGCAATGAGTAATAAGAAGGTGTAGACGCCGAGGCGGTTGGGTAGCTCGCTGTCGGGAAGCAATGAGTTGGCGGCAATTACGCCGGCCAGCGAAATCATCGTAATGCCGAACGTGAGCCGGCTGGGTTTGCGGCGCCACAGCACCAGCACGGTGTACAGGCCAATAATTACCTCACCAGCGATGAGCGAGCCCACTGCCAGCCACGCGACTACGCAACTTATCGTGGTCCACAGCAGTACTTTTAGCATGATGACAACTACTTTGCGTAGCCGCGAGGATTTGTTTTGTGAGGGTTTGCGTGGCTGGACTTCTGGTTTGCGTTGCGGTGCCACAGCTGGGCGGAGTGGCACGGCTGGCGGTATTCCTGCCCCCTGCCGAGGAGTCTGAGGAGCGGCAGCGGACGTTGGCGCGTATTGGTGCTGCACCGCCCGCGTTGCCCGCTGCGCGCGCCACACGCCGTCAACGGAGCGAACTGTGGCCCGCCGAAGTTCGTTCATGGCCGGTACTCCGTATTGAGAAAGAGCACGAGGTGCGCGTTTTGGGCAACCTGCCGTACATCGTTCTGGCCATACAGATAGTTGTAGCGCTGGTAATCTTGCTCTTTTGCCAACAGCACATATTTAATATGTAGGGGTGCGAGCCGAGCGCCAAGCTGTTTTCCCCTCGCCGCCTGCGGCAAAATGCGCGAGCTTAAAAGTGCCTTCGTAGTGTCGGGAATTTCCGGCCGCACGCCCGGCAGTTCGGGGTCGTCGCTGCTTATTACCGGCTTGTCAAAAAATTTGTCGGCCGGATTGGCAATAACGCGCTGGCTGAAGCCGAAACTCATATATAAATACCACGGCAAAAAGAGGACGTTGCCGCCGCCAGTATCTTGATTGAGCCGCTGGTTCATGGCAAACCAATCCGCGGGGTATTGTACGGGCTGGAGCTGGCCGTTCGCACCCCACAGTAATACAAAAGTAATAACCAGCGGCACAGCCATCGCTGCCAGGGCAACGGCGAGCCGTGCCTTTTGCCAGATGAGCCGGGCGAGATATTCTACCCCATGCGCGCCAAAAAACGCATAGCAGAGGGCGAGCACGGCCACAAATTTTTGCGGTTCGCGGTATCCTGCAAAGAACGGCACCTGTGCAGCCAGCCAGTCTTGCAATATGCCCGATGCCAAGATGGTGGCAATAAGGCCGCTGAGGCCAAAACACACGAGCAACCAGCGGTCGTCGGAGTGCCACACATGCACCATCCCCGCGCCAACCAGCATCCACAGAAGCACGATGAACCATCCCCATCCCGGCACTAGGTCGGCTGGCAGCAGGAACATATCACGGGCTTCGAGCCAAAAACCTTCCAGGCGCATGACATTGAGCGGCCGGCTCACGCCTCCGTCTACCGTGGCAAATGCCTGGCGACGAGTGGCATTAAAATGCTGGATTGCCTGGGCGGTCTCACCTTTTCCCGTAACTGCCGGAAACAGCCAAAAACTATTGGCAACAATAACGATGCCCGCCGCGAGCATAGTAAAAAGCGCCACCCGTTTGACGTAGGTCTTCTCGGATCGCCGCCGCCACATTGCCGCCGTGCCAAACAGCACTCCAAACAGCAGCGTAAACCCCATGCTGTGCACCGACACAAAGCTAATGCCCACTGCCCACCCGGCTACACGCAGCGCACTTTTAACCGTCGGCCCCTCCAAAAATACGAGCAGCGCGCGTAAAAACCATGGCAGCAAGGCGTATCCAAACAGCACCAAATATTGCCCGGCCATGAGGCGTTCGTAGGTAAACGGGTTGATGAGATACAACAGGCCCGCAAAGTAGGCTCCATACGGCGCCTTCTTTGCCGTTAGCCGGTAGGCACCCAATCCGGCCAGAAAAAATATGCTGCACAGCAGCAGCTTTTGGATGAATGCGCTGGGAAACAGCAAGTTCGCGTAGTGCAGCAGCGCGTAAAAAGGGTAAATGTAGTTAACGTCTTCGGGCATTCGCAGATGGGGCGTAAATACCATGTCTAACGTAAGGATATAACCGGGCCGTAGCAGCGGCAGCAGCACCGCAAGCGTGGCAGCGCCGAAGACGGCATACGGCAGTATCTTGAGTACCGCGCCGCGCCGGCCCTGCCCGGTGTGCCGGGAGGGCGCCGCGGGCTTGCGGTGCTGCCGGCGGGCTACCGCCTCCATCGGCGATATCCTTTCTGAACAGGTCGTTGTCTCAAGCTCAGCATAAGATAGAGTATAACCAAACCGGCCGAGCAAACACTGAGTATGGCGCCCGCCGTAAACCAGCGTTGCGCGGTAAATTCGGCCACCAGATTCATGTTGTATGAGCCGTCGGCGTTATGCGTGCATCCTGCCCTGCCGCCGGCGCATAGCTTTGTTGGGTCAACGTACCAGGCGTTTAGAAATCCATCCCACGCTACGTGATCTTTCCCGCTTACCGCCTGTGGATGTGCCAGCGGCGACCAGCCTACCTGAGCATTTTGTAGTTCCAATCGCCAATCGGGGTGGTACGCCTCGCTCAGCGTCACATAAAATGGCGCGCGCGCGTTTTGTATGTGGATGGCCCGCTGCGTCGGTTTTACATAGGCATAGCTGACCTGTTTGGGCGCTACGGCTTGCGGCTCACTGGGGGTTTGTACGATGAAATACTGGTTCTGCACGGTCGGAATTTTGATGAGCCGGAAGTTATCATAGCGGTTGATGGTGTAACCAGCGGTAGTATCGTCTGCCCAGGCGTATACCAGCAGTGATGCGTGGTGCGCGCCGGGCGGTACGGTTATGGGACGGGTAAAGGTTTGCCAGCTGGCCTTGGTGGGTGTATTGCCGGAGATAATAGTTTGGTCCGGGTCGTCGAACGTCACGCTGTAGTTAGCGGCGTCGGCGTTGCCGCTTTGGTGGTCGAAACCCAGCAGGTAGGTTGCGCCCGCATCAACCGGGACGAGCCCGGGCCCGGTGCAGGCAATGTGCCTCCTGGCCGCCAATTGTAGCGAATGGTGTCCGGCGCTGGCATGGCCCGAGAGGCTCATAGCCAGTTCGGGTGCGTCATCGTAGGCGTTGCAATCGCCCACGTTTTTTTGCCACAATCCCTGCTCGAGCGATGGGTTTGGTATGAGGTTCCGGCCCGAGTAGGCGGCATCGGCGTAAGTAATGATGCTGCGATTGCCCAACGGCACGGTGGTGTACTGAGGCGTAAGGTTGAGCTGGGGCGTGAGGTCGGCCCGAACCGGCGTAAAATTCAAATTATCGTAATACGTTATGGCCGGGTGTACGAGCCGCGGAACGGCCAATAGTTTGAAGGTGAACGTCGTGGCTCCGGCCGGCGGTGTTACCAGCAGGCGCACCGTGTGCCACGATCCGTTCGGCACGGCGAGGTATTTCTTGAGCGTGGTATGGGCCGGATCGTTATACGTTACCTGGTAACCAACCTCATCGCCATCCTCGGCCTGGTAATCTTTATAGTCGAAGCGCAGCATATATTCCTGGCCGGCGCTGACCCGGACCGGCGGCGGCCCGGTGCAGGCGGTATGGCTTATAGCGTTCAACACCAGCGATTGGTGACCGTCGGTGTGTTCGGTTTGGTCCAGATCGAGGCCGATGGGCGCGTCGCCATCAAACGGGTCGCAATCGTCGACATCTTTTTGCCACAACCCCTGCTCCAACGAGGCGTTCGGTATAAGGTTAAGACTGCTCGTAGAAAGAATGCGCGTCGTTTTGTCGGCCGGACCAATCGCGCCGGACGCATCCTTAAAAACCGGCAGCGGCAGCGGCAGACCTTGCATTTCGGTAAAATACTGGCGGGCAGGATCAAGCCGGACCTGGCCAATGGCGCGGGACTGTGTGGGTGCGCCGCCCGCCGGTTTACCGTCAACCAGTATGCCGCTCCGCTCGGTTGCGATGAGCTGCAGCACGCCACCCGCCGTTTGGTATTTGAGCGTGGGCGCATTGGTATTAATAAATAAGGTCGTTTTGCCGCTGGTGCTGGCAATGGTGCGGCTGAGCTTACCTGCCGTTACCGTTGGCGGTGTCGTACCGCCAAACACATCCTGCAGTGTGCTGCCGTGGTTAACCGTGCGCTTGTCGTTAAAGGCAAAGTTAAACGGTTGGCCCACGGCCGTCGTATAAAAATTATACAGCGTAGAAATATCTTGCGAAGCGAAGTTTACCATATTGGCGGCGACGGTAACCGGTGGCTGGTAATGGGTATTTTCGTACAGCGCTACTTCCTGGGTGCCGGCATTGACCCGTTTGAGCCACGGCACATTGTTGAGCGTATCGATATAAAATTGCCGGTTATTACCCACCAAATTAAAAATATTGTCGTCGTTGGTGGAATCTCGCAGCGGTACCACCACCCAATGGATAGAGGCAGCATTCATGGCCTGCTCGGCCAGCGGTCCGCTGAGCATTGCGGTAAAGCGGGCGTGCAGGCTGCTTGCATCGCTGCTATTCGCAATATACGCCCATTCTTGGCCCATCACCGCCGTGGCGCTTACCTTTGGATGCGTGACATCGAAATAAGCCCACTGCGAATAGGTGGGCACCCACAAAGCGCGCGTCATGGGCGGGTCGGCGGCAATTTTGGCATTGACGATCGCATAGTCGGCCGGCATGTTCCGGCCTTTGAACAATGTGGCGATATCGCCGGTAACGAGCGGCCGGAGGTTTATGCAGGCCACCGCCACAATTCCCACCGCCGCCACCCAGAACAGGCTGCGGTAGATGCGCCGGATGGTCATGAGCCCCAGGCCGATGAGTCCCATGTAGCCCCAAGCCGTGAGCAAATAAAACTTTGACGCTTCGCGGAAAAGCGAAAAGCCGGGGAAATGGGCATACAACCAGGGGTACGCCTGTGGTAACGGGTCGAGCACCTGCTTGGTCAAAAAAATTCCTATCACCGCCAGTGGCAAAAAGAACAGGATCTGCGCGCGCAGCGGCTTTGGCAATATATGGACGCCCAGCGCCAGCGGCACAAAGGCGACCACGGGCACAATCCACAAATACGGCAGAATAGGTTCCAAGGTAAAACCACCGCTGGTCGCTCCGCCCGTCCAGTTGGAGGCCGATAAGGTAATGGCGTGCGGCAGGTCGAACAGCCAGTTGCCAAACAGCCCGTTCGTGAGCTGGGTAATCGTTGAGCCGACCCCGCCCAGCGCTGACGGCAATAACCAAAAAGCGTTCAGCCCGACAAGCACTGCCCCGGTAAGGAGTGGCACCCACCATGCCTTACGCACTTGTTTCCAGTCGGCAAAGACCACTACCTGCAGCGCCAGTATGGCAGTCACGATATACATAATGCGCACTTCGTAACAGGCGCCAATGGTATACACCACGGCAAACAGCAGCCAGTCGCGTAGGCGCATGCTGTCCAGCGCCCGGGCCATACAAAGTACGACGACCGGGCTTAAGGCGTACACGAATGCAATCGGCAGCTGCACCGTCTCGAGCAGCAAAAAGTAGGTGGTGGTACCGTAAAAAAGTGCGCAGACGAATGCGACAAACTGCTGGCCGAGCAGCCGGCGCATCACAAAATACGGTCCCAAAAAGCCCAGCAGCGTAATGGGTATCATGACGGTGAGCTTAACGGCGGCGTCGAAACTGCCGCCCAAAAAGCCGATGACCGGCCACAATATCGTTACTAAAAAGTAGCCGATCTGCACATTCGGCACGCCAAAATTCAGAAATCCCTTCCATAAGGCCTGCAGATCCCAAGCCTGGGGCATCGTGGCATTTGGCCGGTGCAGCCAGTCATTATTAAAAAGGGCCGTGCCCGGCTTAAACCACAACAGATGGCTGCCTATCGCCACGGCGAGCAATATTCCCACGTACACCTGATTTTCGTGCTGGTTGAACCATTCCCGCAACAGGCGCACGCGGGCTTTGATCATAGGGTAATTTCCTCAACGTGTTTGGCAAGGGGTGTTACGATGCCGCTCGCCGTCCCTGCAATGTAGCGGCCTATCATTGCCAGCTTATGTTTGTCCGGGCTGGCCCAAATGGCTTTTAGGTACACCAGCGACGAAACCGGGAATGTGACGAGCCAAAACACTATCCAGCCGGCGAGGCCGGAAAAACGCCTGCGGAACAAGATGCGCGACTTTGCCTGGTCGTACACTTTGACGCGGTCGGTACGGGTGAGTAATCCGTCGTAGTCGATATCGTGCCAGGTGCGCGCGGCAGTTATGGTGGCCCCGCCAAACCCCTGGCGCTTCAGGCGCAGACCGAAGTCGGCCTCGCTCCAGTTGTGCGGGAAGGAGGCGACGTCGAACGGCACGGCCTCCAGCACGCGGCGTTTGACCATAAAGGCGTTGGGAAATGCGTCCAGGCCGGTAATTTTTGCCGGTAAGGTTACTTCGCCGGTCCGCTGGCCGCTGTGCAAATAGATGGGTCGGCCCAATGCGCTGAGCCGTACGCCGGCGGTCCAAATCCGCCGTTTGTCGCGGTAAAAAAGCATCAGCGGTGCTGCCACACCCAGCTTGGCGTCTTCGTGGAACGCATCCACCAAGTGGCCGATGCAGTCCGGTGCCAGCACGTTATCGTCGTCGATAAAGAAAAGATAGTCGCCGCGGGCCGCCCGCGCGCCAAACAGCCGCCCGCCGCTGCAAAAAAGATTTTCCGGTGGGGCGACCAGTGTGAGCGGTATATCGCCGGCGGCTTGCCGCAGCTCGGTTTCCGTGAGGTTGCTGGCGTTATCGACAACGATAATTTCCAGCCGGGTATGCGAATAGTTGAGCTTGGCAAATGATGCGAGCAAACGCAGCAAGTCGTTCCGCCGGTTGTAGGTGGGGATGACAATGCTCACCTTCGCCTGCTCCGCCCGGCGCGCCGTCATGCGGCCTCCCTTTTTTGCCGCCGTTCAAAATCGGGCTTAATGAGTTCCATGGCCGACTGGCTCAGTTTTACTTGCGCGGGCATGTGCCGGCGGATGCGCGTACGATAGTAATCGCGCTTGGCGATGGCGGCATCTACCTTTTGTTTCAGCTCGTCGTAGGTAATTTTTTCGATGTCGATCGTCATTTCACCCACTCCCAGGCCGTCCATAATGCCCTGCGTTTTGTGTTCGTATTTAATGGCAACCACCGGCACGTCGCTGAGCAGCGCAAAAATGTTGGAGTGCATGCGCGTGCCGACAAAAATATCCATCCGGCTGCATAACTCGATAAGTTCGAGCGGGTGCAAATCTTGCTCGAGCACGGTAAAACGATCTTTGCGTGCGACTTGGTCACGAAGTTTTTTGGCCACAATGCGGTCGTCGTCGCCGAATCCGCTGGCAATCACTTGTGGTATGTAGGTGACGCGGGCGTCGTATGTTTCGGCCAGGTAGTCTACCAGCCGGGCCAGGATGCCGATGTAGCGCAGCAGCTGCACCTCGGTGCTGAACCACTTGCGCACGGTAATGCCCACCTGCAATGGCGCTGCCGGCAAAGCAACCGGGGCAGGTCGGTGCTGCCCTTTTAGCAGGAAGGCCGGATCTGCGGTTCGGACGTACGGTGCGCGGACGCCCAGCTTTTTGACGTACGCCATGCTGATATCTTCGCGCACCAGCAGCAGGTTGACACGGTTGAGGCTGAAGCGGACAATCGCCCGGCCCAGCCAATCGTGCAGCGGCCCGACAGACTGCGAATACAGATATACCGGCTTACCCAGGTAACGTCCCATGACAAAACTCAGGCACATGCCAAAGAGCAGCAGGAGCGATTTTGGCGAGCTGTCCGGCGTACACAAATAGCCGCCACCGCAGGCGATGACCATATTTGCCGCCTCTACCCTGCCGACCAGCTCTTGTACCTCGCGCCGTAGCAGCCATTTGGGCCGCAGCCGCAGCAGACGGTAGCTTGCCAGGTAGGCCAGCAGTCCACCAAGCCGTAGCACCGTTTCGGCCAGCCGCGCCGGCAGCGACCTGTTCTTGATAGCCGAAAACAGCACCCACATCAGTGAGCTGGCCACGGGAGCGCCGTACTTGTCATGGTCGTGCCGGCTATCGGTGGTTAGGAGCGACACCTCGGCCCCCGGAAAAACCCGCCTAATTTCGGAAACGAGGGCCAGCACGATTGCCGCGTCGCCCTTGTTGCGGTAACTGTATACGTTGGTGACTAAAATATTCATGCGCTCTCCTTTTTGGTTATTCGATGCGGCCTCAGGCGTTCGGTGAGCATGCCGGCACTCGCGGCGGCGTATTCTCCTGTTTTAAGGAGCAACATGCCGGCGGCCGTAAACGGTTGGGCAAGCAGCGTATGGGGTTTAGAAAAAAACAACATATACCGCGCCAGCGGCCCGGACTGGCTGGTGAGTGCCGACGCGCCAGGGTTGGCGGCAAAATAGGCCTGGGCGTGGCGGCCGTAATAATACATTTTGTGGAGCGTGCGGCTAAAGCGGGGGTGCCCTTCGTTATGGAAAATGAATGGCGCGATCCGGCCCACAGTCGTGTGCTCACGCACCCGGTTGGTCAGATCCCAATCTTCCCCGCCGGTGAGCGCTTCATTGTAGCCCTGCACGCGAGTGTACAGGTCTTTAGCAAAAAAACGGGCTGCTTCAATGGCGTCTTGGCCGACATAAAACGATCGCTCCAGCCGTTTGCACTGCGCCCAAAACCCCCTGCCAAACGACTCTTCGGGGATAATAAGGGCCTGCGCGCCTGGCTCTGTTCGCACCCATTCTACGCAAGCGGCCACCACCTGTTCGTCCAGTTCCATATCGGAGTCAATAATAAGCACATAGTCGCCCTGCGCCTTTCGAACGCCAAAATTGCGCTGCGCCGAGCGCTCTGGTCCGCGCGTATATATATGAGTGGTATAACGGCGGGCGATGTCCGGCGTGTCGTCGCGGGAATGATTATCCACCACAATGAGTTCCAGCGGCTGGTAGGTTTGTCGGACAATAGAACTCAGGCAGGCCTCGAGCGTGGCGTGGTTGTTTTTGGTCGTAACAATAACGCTGACAAGGTGTTTTGTATTCATTGTAGGGATAGGATTCCTTTCAGATCATGGTAACTTTGCTCAAAGGTAAGCTTTTTGCTCCACTCCCAGGCTTTGTGCCGCAGCGTGGCGTACAAATGCGTGTCGGTCAGCAAGGTGGCGATGCCGGTAGCCAGCGCCGACGGATGCGGGTCGGTAACGATGCCGGTTTCGGCATGTTTGACGCTGTCGCGCAGGCCGTTCACGTCGTACACTACTGCTGGCGTACCCTGGCTGTTGGCTTCGCTCACAATCAGCCCCCAGCCCTCCTCGACCGAAGTAACTAAAATGGCGTGGCAGCGGCGCATAAGTTTGATTTTTTGCTCGTGCGTGGTGCGGCCCAGGTATTCAATATCGCGTGCGTACCGGCTGCCAGCGATGTAGCGAAGCACTTTTTGGCCGTACGTCCCGCTGCTGCTGCCCGAAATTTTCATTTGCAGGTTTGGCAAAAATTGTTTGGCGAGCTCAAAAGCCTGTATTTGGTCGAGCGTCCGTTTCATGGCCCGCATGCTGCCGTGGCTGAGGATGGTCGGCCGGCGATATTTATGTATCTTGTGCAGGTCATCCAGCGGAGGAATGTGCAGCCCCTCGGAAATAATGTGCGTCCGTTTTGGGGCGAGGCCAAATTGAGCTAGGTCACGCTTCGTGCTTTCCGAAACTGTGATAACCGGCACGCGCGCCAGGCTCACCAGCCACGTCGCCAGCGGCGCCAGCACGTAATAGCCGAGGTGCCCGAACGGCCAGCGGATTTCATATGGCCAGTTGCGCCGCGCGAGCTGATGATACAGCAAAAAGCGTTTCGCCCGGCGCCCGAAAAATACGGCAAAATACGGCGCGCTGCCGTTTACCTCCTCAATAACGATGTCGTAGGCGTTACGGGCATGGCGGATGTAATGCAGCAGCGCCTGGAAGGGGTGCACATAGCGACTGCTGCCGACGCGCACGACGCGCAGGCCGGGCTGGGTCGTTTCTTTGGCACCGGGATAGGCGGTGGTAAGCAATGTCACCTCGTGGCCGTCGGCAATAAGCAATTTGCATAGCTCGTGGCACACGACTTCGGCGCCGCCAGCTTCGGGGTGGCCGTAATCTTTCCAGGTAATCCATAAAATATTCACGCTTCCGCCTCCTCGGGCACTTCCTGCTCGTTCGCTTGTTTTATTTGGCGGACGATGTACAGCGGCCGGTTAATAACTTCGGTATGGATGTGAGCGATGTACAGCGAAATCAGCCCGAGGCAGGCCAGCACCATGCCTACTAAAAAGATGATGAGCACTGCCAAAAAGGCGGTGCCGCTAATGCCGATGTGCAGCGGATCGTGCAATACAAATCGTTCGATAACCATGCTTAAGCCCGCAGGCGCGCTGAGCGCCAAAATGCTGATGCCCAGGTAACCGGCAAATTTTAGCGGGAACAAACTATGCGTCGTGAAACTGTCGATGGCCAGCCCGAAAAGTTTGCGGAAGCCATATGTGGGCTTGCCGTTCTGGCGCGGCGCCTGCTCAAATGGAATGTACGCGCGTTTAAAACCGGCCCAATCGATGAGCCCACGGATGATGCGATTCCGCTCGGTAAATTTGTTGAACACGTCGATGACCTGCCGGTCCATAAGGCGATAGTCGGTGGCGTGCGGCGTGATTTTGGTGTGACCGATCATGCCCATAATACGGTAAAACCACTGCGACCCCAGCCGGTGCCATGTGCTCATATTGCGGGTGGCAAATATCCCCACCACTACCTCGGCGCCCTTGCGCCACTGCTCGATAAACAAGCCGAGCAAATGCGGAGGCATCTGCAGGTCGGCGTCCATAATGATTGCCGCATCGCCTTCGGTGGCATGCAAGCCAGCACTTACGGCAGCTTCTTTGCCAAAGTTACGCGCAAATTCTATCAGCCGGATACGCCGGTCCATTTTGGCCAAGTGATGCAGCACTTCGGATGAATTATCACTGCTGCCGTCGTTTATAAAAATAATTTCAAAGCGGTAAGTCGGCAACTCCTCAAGCGACCGGCGGACTGCTTGGTAGAGCGGCGGCAAGTTAAGCGCTTCGTTAAAGGCCGGAATAACCAGTGATACCAGTGGCTGTGTCATATACTCTCCTGTTTTCGGGCCCGTATTGCGCTCAGTGGAACGAAGAGCGCCAGCATGGCGACGCTTCCGTAGAACAAGTTGCTTACGACCGCCTGCAATGAGTGGTGATGACTCAACAGCAAGCCGTAGGTAATCGCCGCTCCCATGGCGGCCACCACCGCAACTTCGTACCGGCGCAGGGCCATATTATAAGAAACCAATAAATGAATGTTCGTAATAACAAAAATGGTAAACGCCAGTAGCGGCAACAGCGCAGCGTACGTCGTGTATCCGTGGCCCATAAGCAGTGATATGGCAAACTTGGGAAATAGCCCCAGCACTGCCAGCACCGGCAGCGAGATGCCGGCCAGCAGCAGCTGTGAGCGCAGCAGCAGTTGCCGGTTTTTTGCGGCAGGTTGGTGCAAACGCACCGACGACATCAAAACCTGCGAAATAGAGCCATTCACGAAGAAAATAATCCGGGCCACCGCCGCGACACCGGCGTACAAGCCTGCTGTCCGCGCATCGAAGTAGTGTTTGACCACAATGATATCGATGCTGAATTGCAGCATAACCAGCAGCGAGCTGATAAGCACCAGCCCCGCATACTTTAATTCGGGCAGTAACGTCCGCACGTCGGGCAGTTTGCGCCAGTGCTGCTGGTGCGGAGGGGTAAGCCCAGCCCGGCGCGCCCGCGGGTTGATGTACCACAGGGCAATAAGCTGCGCGGCGGCGACGCCTCCAATGGCACCCGACGTCCCCAACCCGGCGAGCACCAATCCCAGTGACAACAGCAGCTTGCCGCCCGCCACCACCAAATTGGATGCCGCCGCAGCGCCAAATTGTTGCCTGCCCCGCAGAAAAGCATTGCGCAGCGTGAACGGCACACTGAGCACCACGCCCGCGCCCAAAATGATAAACGGCCACACTTCGCCAAACTGAAAGAAATGCTTCAGCCACGGCCCGCCCACGATAACCAGCCCCAAAAAGAACAAGCCCAGCAGCGTGGCTACTTTTTCCAACTCGTAGATGATGGTATTGCGCTGCTTCACGTCGTCGTAGTTGGCGGAAATATTGACCGTCACCTGGCTGAAGACCGTCAAAAAAATCCCAATCTGCAAAAAGAGTGACACCAGCGTTTGGACCTCGCCAAAAGCTGCCGCACTCAATAACCGCCCAACCACCGGGTAGTACAAATAATTCAATCCGCCCACCGCTAAAGAGCCGAAAAACAAGACGGTATTATGCCGCAAAAATGTATTCTGTGTAAGACGCTGCAGTATTTTCATAGGTGATGCCGAGAAACTTTACCATAAGCAAAATTGACCAAAAGCAAAAAATTTAACATGCTCCAGATGACCGACGCTTTAAGAAAAAGCATCTTCGTTTTGTATACTAAAGAGGTAAGAAAACTAACGGCGCACTCATGCAGCGGCATGTACGGTAGGTAAACGAAAGGGTCACTTATGCCAGACGACGACAAAATAAATGATGAAGATAAGCGCGAAAAATTGGATGAAGATGGGCGTCCACCGTTTTCGGAACCGGACGACGTGCCGGGCCCGCACCCGGAGGACGCCCAACATCCAGACACCGACACCGATATGGATGCCGATGAGGCGTACCAGTACGGCACGAATGCCGCAGCTGGTGTCCGCCAAGAAGATGAAGCACAAGACGAGGATGACCGAGGGACGCGAGTTGCCTAAGTCGCGCTGAAAATGCTGAAATTATACGGCTGATTCAAGGTAGTCGGCAAGCCGGTAGATTTTTTCGCGTGCATATGGCACGGCTTTGCGCTGTTTTTGTAGTGTTGGCGAAGTATGACGTGTCTTTGACATAGTTTTCATCCACCTGAGCATTATTATTTGTCGTGTGTTGCGGTGCCACGCAAGTCTGGAAATTGCGCGAACTTTTTGTATAAGAATTTGTGTATACGAGCTTCCAGGTCGCCTGCGTACGAGCTTTGCTGCTTCATATGTATCTCCTTCGTTGAAATCATTTCACTGTGAGGATATGAATAGTAAAAAAGTAGTGGCCTGCCTGCCGAACGTATAAAGTCGCGTCCCTAACTGTTAATGTCCCCCTCTTGGCTATCTCCATCATACAGAGGCCCCAAGCGTACCCGCTGTAAACAAAAATACCGCGAAAGTGTAATAATTTGTACACTCATTGCCCCACCCGCGGGTGCTACAATATAAACTGCGGGTTAATTGCCCGATATATTAGTATGGATGAGTTTATTACCGAACTGGCTCCTGTAGCCAGCAAAAAAGTTTTCAAGAAACATTCTATCCTGCTGTACCAGGGGGAAGCGCCACGCACGGCGTTTGTCATATTGAGCGGGGCGCTGAAGGTATACAGTATTAACACCGCCGGCGAAGAACAAGTGGTTAATTTCCATACGCAGTACGACATGCTGCCCACCTCCTGGATTTTTAAGCGCAGCTCTACTACCCTGTATTACTACGAGGCGCTCACCGACTGCGAAGTGCTGGCCGTACCGCGGAACGAACTGATGCAGGTCATCTCCAAAAAGCCCGAATACATGCACCTCATGATGGACTACTTTGCCTCCAATTACGTCGGCATGCTGGTGCGCGTTACCGCATTGGAACAATCGCGCGCCCGCGAGAAAATAATGTTTACGCTCTATTACCTGATGTTCCGC
>DATGEW010000011.1:0-5280 GCA_035309745.1 Saccharimonadales bacterium (SeqCode) | reverse complement strand
CTCGCATAAACAACTGCTCGCCCGTAAAGGTCTATACGCCAAACTCTGGGCGCACCAAAGCGGCGGATTCTTGGAAGATTAGCATAGACAAGCCAGGAGCCGATGCTACAATTCCGCCTACCATGGCCCTCACAACGCAAGACTTAGAAGCCATTCCTACATGAACACACGCGTATTCTCAACGAGCACTCACGGATGTTGCAACGGCATACCGAACAAATAGATACTCTAACTAGTAAGATGGACGATATTGATGGCCGCCTTGCAGCCATAGAGGCAGACGTAAAAAATTATATAAAATGGTTTCCGCGGCCAACGTTTACGCTTCCGCGGTGGGCTTGGTGTGTTCACGCGCCTTGCCCCACTCGCGCCAGACGAGCCAGATAATAATGGCGTCCAAAACAGACAATGCTGCCATCGAAAAAGTCGGTTTAGTAACGAGCAGCCACAGCTGATAGGCCAAAAATAAGCCGAGCGCCACGAGTGCCCAGGGATACGCCCACAATTTCTGCCGGAGCAAAGCTACCACCAGCCCCACCTTGACGGCGCCGTGGGTCAGCAAAAATAAAATGGCGAACACGTTATGCCCGGCAGCAAGGTGAGTGCCATAATGCGCCAGGTGCGTGGCAACAAAATCGTGCGGATCGTTCGCCAGCTCGGTTTGCGTCAAATAATGCGTCAGGTGCAGGATTACCGATCCCGGCACAAGCGCCAACAGCAGTCCGCCGATTAACTCCAAGAGTCCATCGATACCCTTAATAACGATGCCGATTTCGTAGGTTTTATCGAGGAGCGTGCGGGGATGAAACCAAGTCATGCCTCCACTATACCAGGCCGGGCTGCGTTATTGCTGGGTTTCCGCCTTGGACTTTTCGGATTGCTCGGCGGCCTTTTCGGCGGCGAGTCCTGCAGCGGCTTCCCCGGCATCGACGTCGGCAGTCGCTTCATCTTCGGTAGCATCTCCGCCCGCAGCATCATTGGCAGCAGCAAGCGCGCTCGGCTCAAACACCGTGGCCAGCGGATGGGTGGGGTCGGTTTTCAGTATCACGCCTTCGGGAACGATAAGGTCACCAACGGTGACGTGGTCGCCCACTTCCTTCAACACTTCCCCGTTGAAGAAGAGCGCGTCGGGCAGTTTGCTCGGCACCGCCTCGACTTCGACCACTTCAAGCTGATGCAGCACCACGAGGCTGGCGCGCTCGGCAGGGCTGGCGTCGTTGCCTTCGTCGTACTGGACACGCACGGGCACTTCGGCGGTTACTTTTTCGTTAGCCTTTACGGCATTGAAGACCACATGACGCAACTGGTGTTTCTTCGGGTCAACATCTACGGTTTTGATCAGCGCGGTAAACCGCTTGTCACCGGCCTTGACCTGCACCGGATGGTTTTTGCCGGCAGCTTGATAAGCCTTCAAAAGCGGCAGATAGTCGCCCATAACATGCACCGACGCTTTGCCGTGGTCGTGAATGACCGCCGGGACCAAGCCCTCGGCGCGCAGCCGCTTCACCGCCTTGCCGGTAATATCACGCGGTTGTAATTCAAGCATAATTTGGTCCATACAGTATCCCTTCTGTTTATCAACAACTGCCCATCTACATTTAGTATAGCAAAGATGTTAGACTGAGAGGAATGGATACCACCCATATTATTCAAAGTGGCGGATTGTTAACCATTGCGGCAATTATTTTTGCCGAGTCGGGCATGATGCTCGGGTTCTTTTTGCCGGGAGACACGTTGCTGCTCAGCGCTGGCGTGCTCGCCTCCCAAGGCAAATTGCCGCTCGCGCTCACTATCGCGGTCGTGGCCTTGGCGGCTATTTTAGGCGACAACACTGGGTACACCATTGGCCGCACCATGGGACCGCGCCTGTTCCGCAAAAAAGATGGCATTATTTTCCGGCAAGAATACGTGGGCCGGGCCGAAAAATTCTACGAAAAACATGGCAGCAAGACCATGTTACTTGCCCACTTCATTCCTATTATCCGCAGCTTCGCACCGTTAGTTGCCGGGGTGGGCAAAATGCCGCGCGGCCAATTTTTTGTGTTCGACGCCATCGGCGATATCGCCTGGGCAGCAATCACGACGCTCGTTGGGTACTGGTTTGGCAGCCGTATTAAGAATTTGGACCACTACATTTTGCCGACGTTCATCGGTGTGGTTCTTCTGTCGTTTGGGCCAACGCTATGGCACCTGTTCGGTAACCGCGAGACGCGTACGCGGATTCTTGCGGCGATTCTACGGCGCAATCGACGAACACGCGCGGCCAACGACGATAGCGACGCGGATCGTTAATCTGCACCGTCCCTAGGAGTAGTCCGTTAAACCATTCGCTCCAATTCTGCGTCAACTCCATCGGTGTTTCCAAACTATCGCGAAGTAATTCTATTTCTTCTTTCCAACGTGCAAAATTCCACCTCTTTTCCGCAATAAGAATAGTACGACCAAGACGATTGCCCGCCTCCCACAATCGCTGCGCATATGCGGCATTAAGCGTCTCCGCTGTCGTGTCACCAAATTCTGCCGCGGCAACGCCTGTCGCTAGCACGTATGCATTGTGTGCATCAAGGCGTGCAGAAGTCTCCGGTTCAGTTTGCAGCAATTGCCAGGCAAACGCCTCGGGATAGCCTTGAAGGGTGTCAACTGGAGACCATTGAGCTAGGTCAGTACTCACGCAAGCATCCTCTTCAAAAATTGGCCGGTGTAGCTGGCCGTTACGTTGGCGATTTGTTCCGGGGTGCCCGTGGCCACCACCTGGCCGCCGCCGGCGCCGCCTTCCGGGCCCATGTCTATAATGTGGTCGGCACTTTTTATTACATCCAAGTTGTGCTCAATAATCACCATGCTATTTCCAGTATCTACCAGGGCGTGCAAGACGTGCAAGAGTTTATCGACATCGGCCATATGCAGGCCGGTAGTCGGCTCGTCCAGAATATATAACGTACGGCCGGTTGGACGGCGGCTGAGTTCGGTAGCCAATTTAATGCGCTGCGCTTCGCCGCCGGACAGCGTGGTGGCCGGTTGGCCCAGGCCGATATAGCCCAGTCCCACATCCACCAACGTCTGCAGCTTGCGGGCAATGCCCGGCTGATTTTCGAAAAATTCGAGCGCTTGTTCGCAGGTCATTTCCAGCACATCGCTGATTGTCTTGCCTTTGTAATGGATTTCGAGCGCCTCGCGGTTGTACCGTTTGCCATGGCACACTTCGCAGGGCACATACACATCCGGCAAGAAGTGCATTTCAATTTTGATGATGCCGTCGCCGGCGCAGTTTTCGCACCTACCGCCCTTGACGTTAAAGCTGAAACGGCCAGGACCGTAGCCGCGCAGTTTAGCCTCGGGCACGCCGGCGAACAGCTCGCGGATGGGCGTAAACAGGCCGGTGTAGGTTGCCGGGTTAGAACGCGGCGTGCGGCCAATGGGCGATTGGTCGATAATAATGGCTTTGTCTAGGTGCTCGATGCCGATAATTTCGTCATGGCGGCCCGGCACGGTGTTGGCGCGCATCAGCCTGGCTTGCAGTTCTTTGGCCAAAATGTCGTTAATGAGGCTGGACTTGCCCGAGCCGCTCACTCCGCTGACCACTACCATCTGGCCGAGCGGAATTTCCACATCAATACCCCGCAGGTTATTCTCGTGCGCGCCGCGGATCACCAGGCTTTTGCCATTGCCCGGCCGCCGCTTTTTGGGTACGGCGATCTTCTTCTTGCCAGCGAGGTACTGCCCGGTTACACTTTCCGGGTTCTTTTCGACTTCTTCGGGTGTACCCGCGGCCACCACATGCCCGCCATGCACGCCGGCACCGGGGCCGATATCTAACAAATAATCGGCGGTGCGGATCGTATCTTCGTCGTGCTCCACCACTAGCACGGTGTTGCCGAGGTCGCGCAGATGCTTCAATGTTTTGATAAGCCGGTCGTTATCGCGCTGATGCAGGCCGATGCTTGGCTCGTCGAGCACGTACAGCACACCTTGCAGGCCGGACCCGATCTGGGTCGCCAAACGAATACGCTGCGCTTCGCCGCCGCTCAAAGTGGTCGCGCCGCGCAGCAGCGTCAGATAATTGAGCCCCACGTCCTGCAAAAAGGTCAGCCGGGCGCAAATTTCCTTCAAAATGAGCCGGGCGATGTGCATTTCTTTTTCAGTGAACTGCACGTGGTTCAAAAAATCTACCGCATCGTCGATACTGAGTTGGCAGATGTCCATGATGGACTGGCCGGAGACGGTGATGGCCAGTACCTCCGGCTTGAGCCGCAGCCCTCTGCAGGCGTAGCACGGTTTTTCCTGCATAAAGCGCTCGATGTCGGTGCGCATAAAGTCGCTTTCGGTTTCTTTGTGGCGGCGCTCCAAATTGGGAATGACCCCTTCGTAGGTCGTCTCGAACGTGCGGCCGCCCCCAAGGTTTACCCGGTATTTTTCGTTGCCGGTGCCATACAAAATGCGGTCGAGGTCTTCTTTTTTGAGCTCGCCGGTGGGTACATGCAGGCTAAACCCGTAACGCTCAGCTACGGCTTGCATTTTCTTCATGTACCACGCGTCGGCGTTCACGCGGTTAAATGGGCGGATGGCACCCTCGGCAATAGTCAACCGGCCATTGGGGATGACAAGCTCTGGGTCAACCTCCAAGCGCGAACCCAGGCCGGTACACACCGGACAAGCGCCGTGCGGGCTGTTGAAGCTGAACGTACGCGGCTCCAGCTCCGGGATGGCCACTTCGGGATGGTCGATACATGCGTACATCAAGCTATACTGGTATTCTTCATTGCTGTCGGCATTGACGATGCGGATTTTGCCGTCGGCCGCTTCCAGCGCCTGCTCCACCGATTGCGCCAACCGCGAGCGGCTCGCTTCGTCGTTTACCAGGCGGTCGATCACCACGTCGATGGTGTGCTTGTAGTTTTTGTCGAGCTCGGGGAATTCGTCCAGCGCATACACCACGCCGTCCACCCGGGCGCGGGCAAAACCGGCGCGCATGTATTGCTCGGGAACGTGCTCGAACGCGCCTTTTTTGTCGGTGACTACTGGCGCCAATACCATCAGGCGGGCGTTTTCCGGCAAAGCCGCCACTTGGTCCACAATATTTTGCGTCGTCTGGCGCGTGACCGGCTTGCCGCATACCGGGCAATGCGGCACGCCAATGCGGGCGAACAGGAGGCGCAAATAGTCGTAAATTTCGGTCACCGTGGCAACGGTGCTGCGCGGGTTGCGGCTGGTGGATTTTTGGTCGATAGAAATAGCCGGACTGAGGCCGTCAATTTGGTCGACATCCGGCTTTTCCATCAG
>DATGEW010000010.1:0-6805 GCA_035309745.1 Saccharimonadales bacterium (SeqCode) | reverse complement strand
GGTGCACCGGAATGCCGGGGTGTCGCTGGACGACATGCTGCAGCACCTCATGGTTATTTTTGACCCAAGCACGCCTGGCGATGAGGCTGCCACCATAACGCAAGGCTGGCTCCGTACGCACAGTACGTGGTATGGCGGTTATCACGCTAACCAGCCTGGGGCGCTAAATTATCAGACAATATTGGCTCCCGGCCATTATGACGTCCTGGACCTGACTCAGCTTAGCGACCTCGCTTCCGCAGAGGCCGCAGCACGTAGCTTTGACGTAACGGGATTTGCAAGCGCAATGGCTATGCCATCGACGTCGCAGGCCATAGTGATGCTGCCCGGCCAGAAGATTAGCCTGCTATCTCCCGACCACAAACTGCACACGGCGCCAGTGGTTATCGCTAACACCGATCCGCAGTTTATGCACCTGGCACAGTTTAATAAGGTGCCTGCCGGCACGACCAACGACCAAGTAAGTGCCATGCTGGCGAATGACTTCAACTCGTTTTTTGTTGATTTCCTCGACACTGGAGCCGTTTCTTACGGTGTAGTAACCCGGGTCGACATCTCGGGGCTTGCTACTGGCCGATATGCCGTCGGTTCGTTTATGCCCGACCCGCACAACGGCATTACGTTTGCTAACGCACCAGACAACATGCACCTGGTGACAGATCTCGTACAGCCTTAACAAGTTGTTGCGAGACGCGAAAAAGTCCTGTCTTATGGCGGGGCTTTTCGTTTGGGAGCGGCTGCGCCCAGTTGCTTCCTACCGGTAAAGGAGCTAGAGTGGGGGCATGGACATACAGCAGCAAGTTGCCGATTTTTTCGGCAGGTATCCGGAGCGCACTTTTCACAAAGGCGAACTTATTGCGCGGGCCGAAGAAGCGCCCAGCGGCGTCTTTTATATAGTGGAAGGCCGCGTGAGCCAATACGATATTACACCCACCGGCAACGAAGTGGTGGTGAATGTTTTTAAGCCCGGCGCGTTTTTCCCGATGTCGTGGGCAATGAACAACACACCCAACCATTATTTTTTTGAAGCGAGCACCCAAGCGGTAATCCGTGAGGCGCCCGCAGCCGACGCGGTGCAATTTTTGCGAGAGAATCCGGCTGTAACCTACGATTTGCTGGCGCGCGTATATCGCGGCGTCGATGGCGTGCTCCGGCGCATGGCGCACCTTATGGGTGGCGATGCCAAAAGCCGTCTGCTGTTTGAACTTATCAACGCGGCGCAGCGTTTCGGCGAAGCGCAGCCCAACGGCGACCTACTGGTTCCGATAAAAGAAAGCGACTTCGGCCGCCACTCCGGTTTGGCCCGAGAAACCGTTAATCGCACCATGCAGCAGCTGAAAGCGAAGGGTCTTATTTCGGTCAGCCGCGGGGGTACCGTCGTCCACGACCTGCATGGCGTCGAGGAATTGCTCGGCCAAGCTTTGTAAGGTGTGACCTCTGTCATAGAAGTGGCGATATAAAAAGCGTACGCTATTAGGTGCTTATAGGAGAGCGGGAAGGAGACGGCTATGCATGCCATAGCGACCCATTTTTGGATTACGCCCCATGGGGTAAACAAACTGCAGGGCGAGCGGACGCAGCTGCGCAGATGGATGGAACTCATTCGGCTGCGTTTATATCAGGCGAGGGGCAGCCGCAAGCGCCGGGACATTGACCTTATTTTATCGGAGCAGCACGTCGTGAAGGATCGCTTGCAAAGGCTGGAGACGGCATTGGATCATACCCAGGAGTTGCCGCCGCTGTGGGGTCACAAAACAGAGGCTCACGCCGGCGATACGGTATATCTGCGCCATCGTGACTATATTCGTTCGGTATTGCTCGTTGCCCGCGAAACTGCCAATCCGCTCGACGGCATGGTGTCGATTATTTCGCCCATCGGCCGGGCGCTGCTCGGCAGGCACCCGGGCGAACATGTGCGTTTGGATACACTCGACGGCAAATTGTCGTACGAAATATTGAAAATCGTATGAGCAGTGCCGTGCGCTACCCGGTCTGCTAGTTGAAACGGAGCAGCATGGCAAAGGCCAGTGCTGCGGCCAGCAGGAACCAGCCGAACACATCGCCGCCTTTGGCAATGATGCGCATAAGGCATGCCCGGCCTGCAGCACCAATCGGTAAATCGTCCGCGTTGAGCCTGAGCCAGGCGCCGTTCACCAGCAGCAGCCCGGCGAAGCAGAACATGCAGAAAACGCACAGTGAGTGGATGACATAGATACTTTCACCCAGAAACCACAGCGCAAAACCCAGCGTGGCCAGCGACAAAAGCTGCACACCCAGGCGCAGGCCGCGGGTCAGTTTGCCGCCGGTAAGCCCGGCCACTGCAATGCTGGTGAAAATAGTGAACAGCCCGAAACACATAATGGAATTCGGGAAGCCAAACACCGAACTCTGCCACGAATTGAGCACATTTGTGCAGCTAAAGACGCTGTTAAAATTGCAGGCCAGCACTGCATCCTTGTTTTGCAGCAGTGTTAGCTTTTCGAGTGTCTGTAAAAAGGCGGCAAGCATACCAATACCGCCGCCAACGGTCATGACCGCGTAGAGGGTTCGTCGTTTCATGCTGGCAACTATATGCCGCACCGGCGCGCTCCGCTGTGAGCGCCGTCACAGCGTGCGTGCCGGTGCTGGCGTAAGCTCAAAGCTATGGCCGATTTCCACGCGCACGTAGTCGTTTCAGATACTACCGTGCCGGTGATCAGTGGAAATCGGCCCTCCTTCCTTAATTTAGATAATGCTGCCAGCACCCCGCCATTCGAGCAAACACTTACGGCAATTAACGAATTTGCCCCCTGGTATTCATCGGTTCATCGCGGCGGCGGGTTCAAGAGCCGGCTCAGTACTTATGCATATGAAGCATGTCGCCGGATTGTGGGTGAATTTTTCGGGGCTGACCCTAAAGACTATGTGGTGATTTTTGGCAAGAATACAACCGAGGCGCTCAACAAACTGGCATACCGGCTACCGTTGCGCAAAACGGACATCGTGCTCATCTCGCATATGGAACATCACAGCAATGACCTCCCGTGGCGGGCGCGAGCTACGGTAAAGCGTATTGGTGTTACCGCGGACGGGAGGGTGGATAGACATCATTTTTTATCGCTGCTTGAAAAGTATGCCGGCCGTGTCCGGCTGGTAAGTATATCGGGTGCATCAAACGTTACCGGCTACATGCCCGATATATATTGGTTTGCCCGGAAGGCACATGCGGCAGGTGCGCAAATTGCCGTCGATTGTGCACAGCTGGCGGCTCACCGGCGAATACGAGTAGGCACACTCAGCGATCCGGCACATCTTGATTATATAGCCTGCTCAGCCCATAAGATGTACGCTCCGTTTGGTACTGGTGTGTTGGTTGGCCGGCGGGATACATTTACGCGGGGCGAACCGGAATATCGCGGCGGCGGTACGGTTACGCTCGTTACCCCGCAGCAAGTGGATTGGGCGGCGCCGCCAGATTGTGAGGAAGCAGGCACGCCAAATGTACTAGGTGTCGTGGCACTGGCACAATCTCTTCGTGTACTTGAAACTATCGGCATGGATCGGGTGGCCGCCCACGAGGCGGATCTGCTGGCATATGCGCTTGAAGGTATGCGCGCTGTACCGGGCATCACGCTGTATGGCGATACGGATCCGACGCGGTTGGATGACCGGCTTGGTATTATTTCGTTTAGTTTGGCAGCTATGCCTGTGCAGCTGGTGGCGGCAATATTGGATTACGAATGGGACATCGGTGTTCGTAGCGGCTGTTTCTGCGCCCACCCCTATGTGATGACACTATTGAACCTTGACAGTAAAGAGCGGCACCGTGTCCGTTACGATTTGCTTCACCGGCGGCGTGATCGTTTACCGGGTATGGTTAGAGTGAGCTTCGGGCTTTATAACACACGGCAGGACGTCGACCGGCTGGTGGAGGCTCTGCGTGCTCTCGCCAACGGCCAGCACGCTGCATATGAATTGGATATCGCTACCGGCATGTATACACCCGTAGGTCTCAGGGAAGATTTTACCCATTATTTTACGCTGTAAGGCGTGCAGTAATCGCGTATAAAAAGGAGTACAATAAACATAAACACTATGGAAAACGAATTTGGGCCACTCGAACAATATCTCCGTGCCGCCAATTACCTCACGGCCGCGCAAATTTTCTTGCAAGACAACTTTTTAATGGAACGCGACCTGACGTTCGACGACGTTAAGCCGCGTTTGTTGGGTCACTGGGGCAGCGGCCCGGGCGTGAACTTCGCCTATGCCCACTTGAGCCGCTTGGCGAAGAAACATCAGCAGGACATGATGTTCGTGCTGGGACCCGGCCACGCCTTTCCGGCGCTGCAGGCCAACTTGTTTTTGGAAGGAACGCTGAGCCATTTCTACCCCGAAGCGCCGCAAAATTTGGACGGCATCGCGTACATCTGCCGGCAGTTTAGCTGGCCGTACGGTTTCCCCAGCCACAGCAATCCGGGCACGCCGGGCGTCATTTTGGAAGGCGGCGAGCTGGGCTACTCACTCTCGACGAGTTATGGCGCGGCGCTCGACAACCCCGATCTTGTCGTAGCTTGCCTGGTGGGCGACGGCGAAGCCGAGACCGGCCCGACCGGCGGCGCCTGGCATCTCAATAAGCTACTCAATCCGAAGACCGATGGCATCGTGCTGCCTATTTTGCACCTGAACGGCTACAAAATTTCCGCGCCCACCGTGTTTGGCCGGATGAGCAACTATGAGCTCATGGCCCTGTTCAGCGGCTATGGCTACCACCCGCGCATTGTAGACGCCACATTGTCGTCCAATCCGCACAAAGACATGAGCGACGCTTTGGAATGGGCCTACAACCTGATTCAAGAAATCCAGGCCAGCGAAAACACGGTGAGCCCGCATCTGCCGATGCTGATTATGCGGACGCTTAAAGGATGGACCGGCGTCAAAGAACTGGACGGCCAAAAAATTGAAGGCAACTGCCTGAGCCATCAGGTGGTGCTTACCGAAGCAAAGACCGACGAAAATCAGCTGCAGCTGTTAAACGACTGGCTGCACTCATATAATATAGGTGAACTTTATAGCCGTGAGCAGGGGTTTGGCGGCTTTGTACAAGACATATTTCCCGAAGACCCGGCCAAGCGCCTTGGCATGACGCCGCACGCCTTGGGCGGCGATCCGGTGTACCGGCCGCTGGTGTTGCCCGATGCCGCGCAATTTGCCGAAGATGCAACGACGCCCGGTACCGTGGGAAGCAGCAGTATGCGGCGCGCCGGGTTGTACTTGCAGGAAGTGTTCAAGCTTAACAAAGCCAGCAAAAACTTCCGCATGATGTCCCCGGACGAAACATATTCCAACAAGCTCGATGCCGTGTTTGGCGAAACGTCGCGGGCCTGGCAGTGGCCGATTGCCGAGTGGGACAAAGATCTGTCGCCCGACGGCCGCGTGATGGAAATGCTCAGCGAACATAACCTGCAAGGGCTGACCCAAGGCTATGTACTTACCGGCCGGCACGCCGTGTTTGCCAGTTACGAGGCCTTTATACAAGTGATCGTGAGCATGATGGACCAGTACGCCAAGTTTTTGAACCAGTCGCGCGATGTCACCTGGCGCGGTGCTATCCCGTCGCTCAATTATATTTTGACGAGTTCCGGCTGGCGGCAGGACCACAATGGGTTTAGCCACCAAAACCCCGGCTTTATCGATGATGCGCTGCGCCGGCAAGGCGACTTCGTAGACGTCTATTTTCCGCCAGATGGCAATATGACCCTGGTGGTGCTGCGGCAGATGCTCGCTACCACCCGCCAAATAAATATTATGGTGGCCGGAAAAACGTTGGAGCCGCGCTGGTTAACACCCGAACTTGCCCAAAAACAGCTCGAAGCCGGTCTCATGACCTGGGACTTTGCCAGCGACCCCGAGCCGGATATTGTATTGGCCGGTGCGGGCGACTACCCCATGAAGGAGGTGATGGCTGCCATTGACCTTGCCAAGCAAGAATGGCACGATTTGCGCATCCGCTGCGTCAATATCAGCTCGCTTACCAGCTGCGGCCTGGGTCGCGGCGGCATGTGTGTGCCGCAAACCGGCTTCGAAGACGTCTTTACCAAAGACCAGCCGGTGATCCTCAACTTCCACGGCTACCCCGAGACCATGAAGTCCATCCTGTTCAATTACACGCACCATCCAGAGCGCTTCGATATTCGCGGCTACATCGAAAGCGGCAGTACGACCACGCCCTTCGACATGCACGTGCGCAACCGCACCAGCCGCTACCATTTGGTGATGGCGGTGTTTGACCGCCTGGGCAAGAGCGGCCGCGTGCCGTTCGAGGAAGCGCAGCACATTATTGCCAAATACCAGCAGAAGATCGACGAAAACACCGCGTACATTAAAAAAACCGGCGTAGACTTGCCGGAGATTGACGCCTGGATATGGCATCGGTAGGCAGTGCCCGGCAGCTCACGCTCATTGCCAACCCCGGCAGTGCCAGCCGCAAGTATGCCTTGTACGAGGGCGAAGCCGAGCGCGCCCAGCTCCATTTTGAATGGCTGTACGGCAAAATTATCTGCACCTTGCATGCCGGCGGCGAGCAGCACGTAGTGCACGCCGATATTCACGACCTTGGCCAGGCGGTCACGCAAATTGTGCAACTTTTGCAAGCCAACAAGGTCCTGGGCAAGCACGACGCCATTACCCGTATCGGGCTGCGCATTGTCGCGCCCAGCTCATATTTTTTAGAAGATCATGTTGTGGACGACGATTGTCTCGGGCGGTTAGAAGCGCTGCAACCGCGGGCGCCTATCCACATTGCCGCCACGTTGGACGAGCTGCG
>DATGEW010000009.1:0-15253 GCA_035309745.1 Saccharimonadales bacterium (SeqCode) | reverse complement strand
CTACGCCTGTTCCCAAATATCCTTCGCCAGCAAGCCATGCTCTTTCAATTTGTCGGCCGTCGTAAATCGCACCCTCGGTCGCTCCACCTCGTCATCTTCCCAATACCAAGCATCAGCAACCAGCTTTCTGGTTCGGCGCTTGGCATAAATAAGGTCGCTCATTCGCGGGCAAACGAATAAGATAACCGGCAGCTTTTCGGTATTAGTTTGCTCTTTCCATTCGTCGCCCTCATCATCAAGAAACTTCACGTAATCGCTTAAACGTTTCTTCATGCGATATCGTGGCAGAGTTAGGTCAAATACTTCCAGGATGTAGCTTTCTACGGTCTTTTCTTCTTTGCCATCCTTATTGAGTTTGTCCTGGCAGAAGATGAGGTGAGGGTGAATTAGCTCATCGTCAATATCGAGCACGAAATGGTAGTAGCTGCGCTCCAGCAAATAAGCTGCTTCTGTCTGGTAATAATAGCGTAGCTTCTTGCCTTTGACTTCATTGGTGGCGTCCTCCTTCTGTAGTGCAATGCCACAATCCGCAATTAAGACGCAGCGGTCAATATAGGTATGGCTGCGGGTTGGCTCCTTGTAGCGCTTGCGGAGTTCTTCTGGTGGGTAGGATGGCGTTATTTCTATCTCGCCATCTTCGCTTTTGCTTTTCCTGGTGAGTGTACGCAGATAGCGCACACCATTTAGCCCGAGGTAGTAAATTGCTGGCTTGGTCTTTTCAGCAAAATGGGTTGAATAAATCCACTCCACATAGCCTTTAGCGCGCAAGTCACGGAGCCACAGGTTAATCGTCTTCGGGTCTTTATGGCGTAGAAAGGCTTGTATCTGGATACGATTCAAAAACCTAAAGCTGTACAGTAATCTCAGTATTTCTTGTTGCTTCTTAGTTAGCTTTGGTAATTCGGTCATATGCAGATTATTCTTATTCGTCAGATATATTCAGTTTCTTAGATAGATATAGGTATGTAGTTAGATTGGTTAGTTTTTTTAAGTCTGGTTTATTTAGTTCTTATTTATGTTTTTTCTTTGTTCTTGTTTTTATATAGTTACCGGCAAATACAATCCTAGCCAACCCCACCTACACCACTACTTGTAAGGGTAGAGGATACGAGAAGTTTAACGCAACAGATTAGAACTACGCAAGTTTTGCCCTCGCCCTTGGGGGCAAAATGGGTATGTAGGTGGGGACAGTTCTACAGGAGTTCGGAGTTGCTTAGCAGCTCGTCGTCACCAGGTAAGGCACGGCGCTTACCTGGTTAGCAATGCTGCGCTGTTTGAGGCGGTCTTTCTTGGAGAGCTGAGTATAGCCTACTGATTGCACGATCGGCACAATACCTGCCGGAGCTAGCATTAACCGGCCAACACCGATTAAATCCTTGTAACGCAAGTTCTTGACGTTTATGTGGCCGAACCATTTATCAAAACGTTCGTCGTCTTTTAGTTCACGGGTATTGTAGCGGTACTCGTATTCTGCGCAGTATTTCTGCAAGTGCTTGGGACTGACGCCAATGTAGATCGCGCGAATACTGAGCTTGAAGTGGCTCCAGGCACCTTCAATAGTGTTGGTGTGACTTTCGCCAACCACGAAGTTCTTGTTGCCGTGATTGACGCGCTTATGCTCGTAGCCTAAGCGCGTGACGTGATTGTACGGGCGGTATTCATCAGTCATAACGGTAGAGCCAGGCTTTACATTGTCGGTGATAATCTTGTCGAGTGTTTTAGTGGTCGTGTCTTCGGTTACGGCCAGGCGGATTTCGCCTTTGCGTTCGGCAATGCCGACAACTGGTGTTTTGCCGCTCGCACCACGACCACGCATGCCATCGTGCTTTTTACCACCAACGTAGGTTTCGTCGGCTTCCACGATGTTGCCAAGCAAGTCACCCCGCCCAGCCTTTTCGACACTGTAGCGGATGCGTTGGAGCATGAACCAAGCAGTCTTTTGGGTGATGCCCAGATATTTAGCAAGCTGAATAGACGAGATGCCTTTTTTAAGCGAGGTATTAAGGTAGATCGCATAAAACCACTTTTGTAGTGGGATATGGCTATCGCTAAACATAGTACCGACTTTGACGGTGAACTTTTTGCGGCAGTCGCCACACTTAAAGAGCTTGCCGTCCGCGAACTTATAGGTCTTGAGGCTGCCACAATGCGGGCAGTAGCGATTTGCGCCATTCTCGCCCCAACGCTGCGTTTCCAAAAAGGCTAAGCATGAAGCCTCATCTGGGAGCTGCTGCTGGAAGGCGAATAAACTCATACTTACAGTGTAGCTAATCTGTTAGGGTCTGTCAAGTATATAGGCGCGTATCTTTATATACCGTCAGGGTCTCTCGGGCCATTTTGTCCCAGGAGTATTTTTTTAGTTGCTGTTTGCCGGCGTCCTTTAGTTTTTGCCGCAGCTGGGGGTTGTCCAGCACCTCGCTGATTTTGGTGGCGATATCCTCGGGGTCGGCGGGGTCGAAATACAGCGCGGCGTCGCCGTAGACTTCGGGCATGACGCTGGTGCCGCTGGAGACGACCGGAGCGCCCTGGGCCATGGCCTCGAGGGCAGGAATGCCGAAGCCTTCCATAAACGATGGCAGGACAAACGCTTCGCAGTGCTGGAATGCCCATTTAGCCTGCGCGTCGGGCAGAAAGCCAGTGAACACAATTTTGCCGATTGAGGGGTGGCTTTGCGCCTCTTCTTCGACGGCGATGTAGTTTTTTTCGCGCTTGCCACCCAGCAGCAGCGTCAGGTCGGGATACTTTTTGTGCAGGATATCAAACGCGGCCACTAACCCGGAGACGTTCTTATGCGGAAAACCGTTGCCCATGTACATGATGAATCTGCCGCTGATGCCGGGCACTGGCTCGGCCTTGGTTTTTGGCGGTACGCCGACGTCTTCGTAGGTTACGGCCAGCTTATTGCTGGTAGAGGGCTGAAATGCGGCCACCTCTTTGGCGATGGTCTTGGTAGGCACAATAATGCGCGTGGACTTGCGGTGCGACCACCATATTAAAAAGCGGTACAGCCGCATCTTCAACCAGTACACCGGCACAGGAGTGCTGCCTCGCCGTACAAACTGGAACATGATGAGGTCGTGGGTGGTGGTAACGATGTTGCCGAAGTAGAGCAGGGGTTGTTGGGTCATCGTAAAGTGGACCAGGTCGGGGCGTAAGCGGTAGAGCTGCCAGGCAAAGCGGAGCTCGTGCAGGGGATTAAATGAAAATTGCGGGAAAGGGCAGGGGACTGTGATGAAGTTCCCTGCCCGCATGTGCCAATCGTCGCCTGGTTGCACCAGGATCGTGTAGCGGTTGGTGTGGTCGATGTTTTGCAAATGTTCGACTAACTGATCGGCGTACCGGCCGGTGCTGCTGCGCCGCACGCGGGCATCGATCACAATGTGTTGCTTCATGGTTGCTATAATTATACCTAAGATGCAGTATGCTAGGAAAATTCCGTATTGGAGCGCCACTGCGCTTCTTATATATATGCCATTCCATATCTTTTTGAGCCAGTCGCTTAGCACGTTAACCGGTGGGCTCACGGTATGGAAGATCGCGAAGGACGTGTTCCTGTTTTTGGTGACGATGTTCACAATTTGTCTAGTTTACCAAAAGGGAAAGGCGCCTCGGTGGTTCTGGGGGTTGGTAGGGGTTACGGCTGCATATGGTGCCCTGCACCTGCTGGTGTGGGCGTTCCACCCTCATCTGTACCGGACAAGCGCCCTGCTCGGCACTATCTATAACGTGCGTCTTTTGTGTTTCGCGGTGGTAGGCAGTGGCGCCGTGCTGCTACATGAGCGTAAGTTCGTTTTTAGTTCGATGATGCGTGTGGTGCTGGGGGTCAGCACGGTGGTAGCGCTGTTGGGGGTGGTACAGTATTTTCTGCCGCCGGATATATTGACGCACGTGGGCTACAGCATCGCGCGCGGCGCGCGGCCGGACTTTTTTATCGATAACAATCCGGCATTTCCCCGTATTATGTCTACCCTGCGCGATCCGAACTCGCTGGGGGCATATTTGTTGGTGCCGATTGCGACACTGACATACCTTGTTATATTTTTAAAACTTACTGCCCGGCGGCGCGCCCTTGCCCTGCTGGCGCTGATGCTCCATGTGGCGGCACTTTACCTTACGTTTTCGCGCAGCGCGTGGGCTGCAGGGCTGGTAACGATGGGGTTGGTGGTGTGGTGGCGATATAGTTCGCAATTTGTGCGTGCATTGCGAAAGTGGTGGCCGGTGGCAGCGGTCGCTGTGTTCCTGATTATTTTTGGGGCCTACGCCGAGCGTAATAACGGCATTGTGAGCCACACCACTACTGCTCAGGTTGGCCAATATGACTCCAACCAGTTCCACTGGCTGTATGTGCAGCGCGGCCTTACGGGCATGGTACGCGAGCCGTTAGGCCACGGGCCGGGCACGGCGGGGTTGGCTTCCATCCAAAATCCAGGCGGCGGGTTGCTTACCGAGAATTATTATGTGCAGCTGGGGTACGAGATCGGTTTTGTCGGCCTGGCGGTGTTTATTGCGGTTACGGTGTGGCTATATGTGCGGCTGTGGCGGCGGCACGATGGGTGGACGGTCGTGCTGCTGAGCAGCTTTTGGGCCTATGTGCTCATGAATATGTTGCTCCACACCTGGAGCAACGAAGCAGTGGCGGCGCAGTGGTGGCTGCTTGCCGGTATGGCGCTGGCCGTACCGCTCGCGCAGCCTTATGAAGCCGCCCGGCGCCTGCGCCCAGTGAGCCGCCACCACACGGCACGCAGGCGGCGCAGCTTGTAAGCATTGGGTGGCAAGTCGTGCGTGAATAGACCCCACAAGTAAGCCGGTGAAACCCGTCGCGCCCGCTGGATTCGCCACCGTTCAACCAGCTTTTTGGGCAGATGCAGCCAAAATTGCAGCACGCCGGTCAAAGCCGCCAGCCCCCTCCCCTCGGTAAACGACTTCACAAAAAACAGCGTGTAGGCGAAGATAAACCGCGGCCCCACGCGCCACAGCAGGCTCAGCGGCATATCTTTGACCAAAATAAAAGGTAAGTTGCGCATATATTGCTTGGTGGTAAACGTATTGGCGCCTTTGGGTTTCTTGCTGCCGCTGCCGAGCTGCTCGCTCGTAGCACCTTGTTCGTGATACACGACTGCTTTTGGCACAAAGCCCACCTTCCAGCCGGCCAGCTGGGCACGAAAGCTGAGGTCGATATCTTCGTAGTAGGCAAAAAAATCCTGGTCGAAGAGGCCGATCTTTTGGAGCATCTCCACCCGGTACATGCTCGCGCCGCCGCTGGCGCCAAAAATATCGGTAGATTGGTCGTAGCGGTCAGAGGCCGGCTCATCGCGGCCGCGAGGATATGGAATGCCCCACACCGTGTACAGGTCGGCGGTGCTGTCGATGGTTTTGCCGTCTTCGTGCAGCAAGGTGCAGGCCGCGATGCCGTAACGCGGGTGGGTGTCTAAAAATGCGGCCAGGTGTTTCAGCCAGTCTTTATCGGCACGCGCGTCGTTGTTGAACAGTGCGGCGTAGGCGGCGCCTTCGTGTATCGCCAGTTGCAGCCCGGGGTTCACTCCCCCGGTAAAGCCATAGTTTTTATTGCGGTAGATGGCGCTGACGCGCTGATCTTTTTCTTGGAATTGTTCGATAATCTGCCGCGAATGGTCGGTCGAGCCGTTGTCGACTACCACCAACGAAACGTGCGGGTAACTTTGCGCCAAGACCGACGTCATCGCTGTAGCCAGTCGGTCGGCACCGTTCCAATTTGGAATAATAACCACAACATGGTTTTTCATATGTCGCTTCTTATCTTATAATCTTTAGGTAGCTTATGGTACTCCAAAAAATTGTTAGCAAGAAAAACCGCGCTCTGCTGCGCGAGCTGGTAGCCACCGACTTCAAACTGCGCTATCAGGGTTCGGTGCTGGGGTATGCGTGGTCGCTGCTGCGACCGTTGCTCATGTTCCTCATTCTCTATGTTGTGTTTGTGAAATTCTTGAAGTTTGGTGCCGGCGTGCCGCATTTCCCGGTGTATTTGCTGCTCGGCATCGTGGTGTGGAACTTCTTTGCGGAGATGACGAGTCAAAGTCTCGGATCGGTAGTGGCACGCGGCGATCTTATCCGCAAGGTGCGCATCCCGCGGTGGATTATCGTTATCTCCAGCAGCCTGTCGGCGCTGATCAACTTCTTATTAAACCTTATTGTAGTGGCGATATTCATGGTTATTAACCATGTAGATTTGCTGCGGACCGGGCTGCTGCTACCTCTCATTTTGGTGGAGGTGTATATCTTTGCGCTGGGCATGTCGCTGTTTTTGGCGGCAGCCTTCGTACGCTTCCGAGATGTGAGCTACATCTGGGAAGTAGTGATGCAGGGAGCGTTTTACCTCACCCCCATCATTTATCCGTTGTCGCGGATCACGAATGTGACCTTCCAAAGGTTACTGCTGCTCAACCCGATGGCGCAGGCCATCCAGGATGCCCGTTATGCCATTGTGACACACCAAACGGTGACGGCCGGCCATGTGCTCGCCGGGCACTGGTACATGTACGCGCCGCATCTGATTGTGCTCGTAACCTTAGTAGGCGGCGTATGGTACTTTAAACGCGAAGCGCGCTACTTTGCGGAGAATATTTAAGATGGCCGAGCAATACATTGCCATTCGCGTGCACCAGGTATCAAAGGCTTTTCGTCTGCCCCACGAAAAGACCACCTCTATTAAAAGTGCCATCGTTAATTTTTATAAACGCCGTTCTTTCGAGCGGCAGCAGGTGCTGCGAGACATCTCGTTCGAGATTAAAAAAGGCGAGTTTTTTGGCATCGTCGGCCGTAACGGGAGCGGCAAGAGTACACTGCTCAAACTGTTGGCTGGCATTTACACCCCAGACAAGGGCGCAGTGCAAGTCAACGGCAGTTTAACGCCGTTCATTGAGCTTGGCGTAGGGTTTAACCCGGAGCTCACCGGCCGGGAAAACGTGTTTTTAAACGGCGCGCTGCTGGGCTTTAGCCGTAAAGAGATGGCCGCCATGTACGGCGATATTGTGAAGTTCGCCGAATTGGAACGGTTTATGGACCAAAAACTCAAAAACTATTCGTCGGGCATGCAGGTGCGGCTGGCTTTTTCGATCGCCGTTCGGGCGCAGAGCGACGTGCTGCTTATTGACGAAGTGCTGGCGGTCGGTGATGCCGCTTTCCAGCAGAAGTGTTTCGATTACTTTGACCGGCTTAAAGAAGAGCGCCGCACGATTGTGTTTGTCTCCCACGATATGGAGGCGGTAAAAAAATACTGCAACCGTGCCGTATTGATAAGCGACGGCGAGATGATCCGGCTGGGCGACCCGCAGGAAATTGCCGAAGACTACAGGCAGCTGAACGATACCAGTATCGACGCCTATACTGCCGCCGAAAATGCCACCAAACAGAGCGACCTTACCATTTCTTTGCGCGACGCCCAGGGACGAGTGAAGGCGCGGTTTGCCTACGACCAAGAACTGACCGTGCGCCTGACCTGGCCGGCGCACAAGACGGTGAAACACGCCGGAATAGCGCTTTATACGAGCGGCGGGGTAAATGTGTTCGCCACCAACACCTTCATCGACAAAACAGCAAAGGTCAAGGGGCACAGCATTGAATACCACGTGCGCCTTCCCCTGGGCGAAGGGCGATATTACGTTATGGCCGGCACATTCCTCGACACAAAGAAAGACATTGTCGATTTTATAGTACACGGACCGGAATTTAGCATGAGCCCCGAGCCGGTACCTAGCGGCGAAGGGCTGGTCCGATTAACGCACAAATGGGAGTAAGAGAGCGATGGCAGAAACTAATCCCCTCACCGAGTATTTCGAGAAGAATAAAGGCAATCTCATCCACAAATGGATGCACTATTTTGATATTTACCACCGTCATTTTGCGCGCTTTCGTGGTCAGCCGGTGACGATAATGGAATTCGGCGTATATCACGGCGGTTCGCTGCAGATGTGGCAGCATTATTTTGGCCGCAAAGCGCGCATTATTGGTGTCGACATCAACCCGGCATGTAAGAAGTTCGCCGGTAAAAATATCGAGATTTACATTGGAGACCAAGAAGATCGCGATTTTTTGCGCAAGCTGATGAAGAAGGTTGGTCCGGTGGATGTCGTCATTGAAGATGGCGGCCACACGATGAATCAGCAACTCCACACCTTTGAGGAGGTGTACCCACACGTGACCAAGCATGGGGTTTTTCTGATCGAAGACCTGCACACATCGTATTGGAAGAGCTATGGCGGCGGGTATCGTAAGGCAGGGACGTTCATCGAGCGGGTTAAAGACTTTATCGATGAACTGAACGCCTGGCATTCGCACGACGGCGAAAGTTTTGCAGTGACCGACTTTACTAAAATGACCCGCTCAATGCACATATACGACAGCATTGTAGTGTTTGAAAAGGATGAGGTAGCGCAGCCTTATCACAAGATGACCGGCAAGCCGACCATCGGTGAAGAGGTGTATGTAGAAGGTAAATATGTCAAACTATAGCGACAGCAGTTTTCTGCGCGACGAAAATAGTTCGTGGTATAAGGCGTATAGCATGGTGACGCCAGGCAGCAAAGTGCTCGACGTAGGATGCAGTATCGGTACGTTCGGCAGCGTGCTGATTGCCGAAAAGCAGTGTACGGTACACGGTATCGAGCTCGATAAGAAAGATTTTGAAACCGCCAAAACGAATCTGCACAAAGTATTTCGGCTGAATGTAGAGCACGACGCGCTCAATGAGCTAGACAACGACTACGATTTCATTTATTTTGGCGACGTTATCGAGCACTTGGTAACACCAGAAGGCTCATTGAGGCGCATGCTTCCCTTTTTGAAGGATGGCGGGCGTTTGTTGTTTTCGGTGCCTAACATGACACATCTCTTGGTGCGGCTGATGCTTTTAGAGGGCAAATTCGAATATGGCAACACCGGACTGCTCGACCGCACGCATTTGCATTACTATGATTACGATTTTCTGCAGCGCACCCTAAACGAAGCCGGCTTTGAGATCGAAACCAACGACCCGATGCTCAAGGATCTTCCCGAGGCGGTGATTGCCGAGCAGTTGGCCAAGGTGGGACTCGAGCCGACGAAAGCATTTATAGACTTTACACGTACCACGCATGCCAGCGTCTATCAATTTGTCGGAGCGGCCAAGAAAATAACGGGCAAGGCGCCAAAATTGGAGCCACTCCGCATAAGCAGCCCGGTCGACGTATTCCAGACTTATTTTGACAATACGACTAAATATTACGAAGACACCATCGTAAACCTCAAGCAGCAGGTCAAGGAGGTTGAACGCGCCTACAAAGCCGAAGTGCGCAACCGCGATCGGACCATTCAGGAGCTGCAGGGGCAACTGGACCGCATTGTAAACTCGCGGGGCTGGAAATTTTTGGAAACCGCTCGTAAAGTTACCCGTAGGAAGAAGGGATAATTATGCGAAACGGCCGCTTGCTCCATCATGCGAAACGGTTACTGCCCCCCGGTACGCGGCGCCACCGCATTGCCCGCAAGCTGTACAACAAGCTGCGCCACCGCACCATCTCGCCCGCGTCCGACGTTATTACATACGCCGCTTGGGTAAAAAACTGCGAACCGAAAGTTTGGGTTCCCGCAGGCAGGAAATACAAACGGCGGCCGCTTATCAGTGTGGTGGTGCCAACCTACAATACGCCCGAAAAATATCTATTGCCCTTAATTGAATCAGTTCGCGAGCAGCTCTATGACCGCTGGCAACTCTGCATTGCCGACGGATCGACCGACGCTGCGCGCGCCGCCGCAATTAAGGCCGCCTGCGCCGCGGACGACCGCATTGTGTACCATGCGGTCGGCAAAAATTTAGGCATAGTCGGCAACACGAATGAGGCGTTACAGTTGGCGAAGGGTGATTTCGTCGGCTTTTTAGACCACGATGACACCCTTTCGCCGCATGCGCTGCTCGAAGTAGTTGACGCGCTCAACAAACAACCGCAAACCGATATTTTCTACAGCGATGAGGATAAAATATCTGACGACGGACGGGTGCGGTCACTCCCCTTCTTTAAGCCCGGCTGGTCGCCGCAGTTGCTGGAAGGGGTCAATTATATGACCCACTTTTTCGTCATCCGCCGTTCGGTTATTGAGGCTATTGGTCCGCTCACCGCTGGCTACGACGGCTCACAAGATTTCGAATTTATCCTGCGCGCGACCGATCATACCCAGGCTATCGTGCATATTCCCAAAATCCTCTATCACTGGCGTCTGGCCGAAGGTTCGACATCCGGACCAATCACTAATAAAAATTACGCCAACGACGCCGGGCTGAAGGCGCTGCGCGACCATATCCGCCGGCAAGGAATTAAGGCCACAGTTCTGGAACGCGAAGATTTGCCGACGAATTATCACGTCCGATATGACGTACCCAAGGACGCTAAGGCATCGATTATTATCCCATTCAAGGACAAAGCCGATCTCCTGAAAGCATGCGTGGGTAGTATTCTGGCAAAAACAACGTACAAGCAATACGAAATTATTCTGGTTTCGAACAACAGCACCGAACAGGCAACGCACGACTATTTAGCCACGCTCAAACATAACAAAAAGATTACGATCGTATACCATGACCAGCCATTTAATTATTCGCAGGTTAATAATGTGGGTCGGCGTCATGCCACCGGCGACTATCTGGTGCTGCTCAATAATGACACTGAGGTGATAACGGGTGAATGGCTCGGCGAGCTGCTGGGCGTCGCTGCGCAGCCGTGGGCCGGCGCGGTAGGGCCACTGCTCTTTTATCCCACCAACAAGATTCAGCATGCCGGCGTCGTGCTGGGTATGATGAGTATGGCCGGCCATGTATTCCGGATGTTGCCAGAGGATGCCATTACTCCATACGGCCGTCCCCGCTGGCCGCGCAACTGCCTGGCGGTTACGGGCGCGTGTTTGGCAGTAAAGGCGAGCAAATATGACGAAGTAGGCGGGCTGGACGAGCAATTTGTCGTTGCCGGCCAAGACGTTGCCTTCAACATCAGCTTGTACGAAAAAGGCTACCGCAATGTCTATTGGCCATTCGCCAAACTCTATCACTACGAAAGCGTCTCCGTGGGCTCGTACAGCAAGGCGCCTGTCGGCGATTACAATCATTCTTTGGATTATTACCGTCCCTATCTGAACGGACGGGACCCATATTTTAACCCCAATCTTGCCCTGGACAACGAACAAATCGCATTGAGGAGTAGCTATGAATAAGCTTAAAAAGGCCGTACACATTTATCGCAACCAAGGGTTGAAAAGTCTGGCTGCCAAAACCGGCCGGTATGCGGGCAAGCGGCTGCATGGTGCCAAGCGGCGCATCCTGAAGCGCCGGGAAACTGTCGACGAAAAAGCGCTGCGCGAAGAGTACAGCTTTGTGTCGAACAGCATCTTTCAGGTGACGAGCGAGGATATAACGGCTAGTCAAAAGGCCTGTGTCGGCCCCACGCCTACGATAAAAACGGCGACGTGGTTTATTCCTTACTACGCACACTTTGGGTTTAATGGCATCCAGACGATGTTCCGCTTTATTCAAAAATTGAGCGAAGAAGGGGTATTGAACCGGATCGTTATTTACGACAATCCCGCCTTTCAGCCATCCCAGTTGGAGGCCGAGATGCAGCGCGACTTCCCCGGCATTACCAATTACGAGATCGTTGTGTTCGACGAGGATAAAGAGGCCGGGATCGCCGCTCTGCCACCCAGCGACATCGCTTTTTGTACGTTTTGGGTCTCGGCCTACCTGCTGCTGCGCTTTAATCAAACGAAACGTAAATACTATTTTATTCAGGACTACGAACCAGACTTTTACCCGGCGGGTGCTACATCGGCTTTGGCGCAATCGACCTATCGGTTTGGATTCCGGGGTGTCGTCAATACGCCGGGCTTGCTTGCGGCGCTCAATCAGCGGCATGGGCTGGAAGGCATCAGTTTTATTCCGGCAGTAAACCATGCGCTGTACTATCCCGCCCCAAAGAAACACAACAAGCGGACGCGCATTTTCATGTACGCCCGGCCGTACAATCCGCGCAATGCGTTCAACCTGGGCATTCAGACCGTGCAGCTGCTGCTGGAACGTTACGGTAAAAAGATCGAAATTATTACCGCTGGCGCCGATTGGGATGAACATATGTATGGCTTGCATGGAAAGATCACGAACCTGGGTCTGTTAAAGTCGCTCGAAGAAGTAGCGGCGCTATATCGCACCTGCGATATCGGTTTCTCGTATATGCTCACCCCGCATACGTCATATCAAATGCAAGAATACAGCGCTTCGGGCATGGCCACCGTTATGAACAAGAACGAAGACCATGGCTCGCTTAACAAAGATGGGGTGAACTGCCTGCTGGCCGAGCCGTCACCCGCCGATATGGCTGAAAAGATCGGACGATTAGTGGACGACCCGCATTTGCGCAAACGGCTGGTCGCTGCTGCGCAAAAAGAGCTGGGTTATACATGGGAGCAGCAATTTGACGCGTTGTGGAATAATATTCGCGCCCTATAACGCCGCTTGCCACCGCTGCGCGCTTATACGATAATAGATGGCAATGAGTAAACGAGAGCAAACCGCCCTCATTATTGGGGCTGGACCGGCAGGTCTCACTGCGGCCTACGAATTGTTAGAAAAAACGAATATTACACCGATTATATTTGAGGCGACGAACGACATCGGCGGCATCGCCAAAACGGTGCGCTATAAAGGCAATCGAATTGACATCGGCGGACATCGCTTCTTTTCGAAGTCGGACCGGGTCATGGAGTGGTGGAATAAAATTCTGCCGCTGCAAGGAGGGTTGGCAAAGGACGAAAAAGCGGTCAGTATCAAATACCAAGGCAAGGTACGGCCGATTAAGCTCAACCCCAACGGCCCGGACCCCGAAAAAGAGGACCGGGTAATGTTGGTGCGCAGCCGCTTGTCGCGCATTTACTACCTCAAGAGCTTTTTCGACTATCCTGTTTCCCTGAGCGGCCAGACGATTAAAAATCTTGGCCCGTGGCGTATGGCCAAAATCGGCATCGGCTACACCAAGGCACGGCTGTTTCCCATCCGCAACGAAAAAACCCTGGAAGATTTTTTTATTAATCGGTTCGGCCGTGAGCTCTACCTGACATTTTTTAAAGACTACACCGAAAAAGTGTGGGGCATCTCCTGCAGCGAGATTAGTGCCGAATGGGGTGCGCAGCGCATCAAGGGCTTGTCGATAACCAAGGCGGTGAAGCACGCTGTGCGCTCTACACTTAAAAAATCCAAGGCTGACGTCGCACAAAAAAATACCGAGACCAGCCTCATCGAGCGTTTTTTGTACCCCAAATTTGGCCCGGGTCAGATGTGGGAAACAGTTGCCGATATGGTACGGCAGCGCGGCGGCGAAGTGCATCTCGGCTACGAAGCGGTCGGTATGAAAAATAAAGGCGGTAAAATCACGGGTGTTAAAATAAGGAACGTAAAAACCGGCGAAGTGACCACCCACCACGCCGATTACTATTTTTCAACCATGCCCATCAAAGATCTTATCGCCGGTTTTGAGGGCGACCCGGTTCCGTCAAAAGTGCAAAAGGTTGCCCGTGGGCTTATGTACCGCGATTTTATTACCGTAGGACTACTCTTGCGGAAGCTTAAAATTAAAAATCAGACCGACATCCCTACGCTGCGCAACGTGGTGCCCGACAACTGGATTTACATTCAGGAACGTGACGTTCGCGTGGGTCGGCTGCAAATTTTTAACAACTGGAGCCCCTACCTTGTTCGCGACCCCAAAACCGTATGGGTCGGCATGGAATACTTCGTAAACGAAGGCGACGACCTGTGGACGAAGCCCGATAAAGACATGCAGGCATTTGGCGTGAAAGAACTGGCTCATATCGGCATTATCGACCCGAAAGATGTACTCGACGGAGTGGTTATCCGTATGAAAAAGACCTACCCTGCCTATTTTGGGACCTACGACCAAATCGATGTCATAAAAAAATACGTGAATAAGTTCGACAATCTCTTTCTTATCGGCCGCAATGGCATGCATCGTTACAATAACCAGGATCACTCCATGCTCACCGCAATGCTGGCCGTGGAGAACATCGTGAACGGGGTAAAAACAAAGGACAATCTTTGGGATGTTAATGCCGAAGATGAATATCACGAAAGTAAGTAGCCGGATTACACGCATCTCGCCGAGTCGCTTTTTCTTGGTGTGCGCCTTGGTTTTCGGCCTCAGTTTTTTGATATTCACCCCGCCATTTAATGTGCCCGACGAGCAAGCTCACTTTTTCCGCGCGTACCAGATTTCCGAGGGTAGCTTTGTCGCCAAAAAGATTCCGCAGGGCGTGGGCGGCTATCTCCCCTGGAATCTTCTTACAACTGCCAATACCCTCATTGGTGATATGCCAGGCAATCCCACGCATAAGGCGAATGTGCCAGCCATACTGCAGCACTTTTCGGTGCCGCTCAATCCTCGGCAACGCGGCAATGTCCACTTTGAGAATACCGCCCTCTATTCTCCCCTCATGTACGCCCCCGCAGCCGTAGGTATGAAAATAGCAAGCCTGTTTGGCGCCTCGCCGCTCGTATTTTTCTATGTCGGTCGGTTATGCACCTTTGCCGCGTGGCTGGGACTGGTGTACTTGGCTATTCGTATGCTGCCCAGGGCGAAATGGGTGCTGGTGGTGTTGGGCTTGTCGCCGATGGCGCTTTTTCAGGCGGCGTCATTGTCGGCAGATGCGATTACGATGGGATTTTGTCTGCTGACGATCGCGTGGTTCGTGCGCCTTGCAATGCAAGAATCACCCCTCAGCCGAAAGCAGTGGGCAGCCACATTACTGCTCGCCTGCTGTATGGGATTTATAAAGCAGCCGTATGGGCTGGTCGCGCTTATATTTGCCTTGCTGCCAGCGGCACGATTTACATCGAAGCGGCAGTGGTTTGCGGGTGTCGGGTCAATACTCGGCGTACTGATGGCGCCTTTTTTGGTGTGGGCCTCGATTTCGCAGCGGCTGTATGTGCAGTCGCCATTTCTTACTAATGTCGTGCTCGATCCGCACGCCCAGCTGCAATTTGTGCTGCATCATCCGGTGAGCTATGCGCACGTCGCCTTATTTACGCACCTCAGCCCGTTTTCGGATGACTTATTCCGGCAGTTTGTAGGTGTGTTTGGCTGGTTGGATACACCACTGCCCTGGTGGACAGTGCTCGCATATCTGTTTTGCATACTGCTCGCTATTGGGTCCGGCGAGCGGCTGCACCTGCAGCGTAAGCAACGAT
>DATGEW010000008.1:0-2218 GCA_035309745.1 Saccharimonadales bacterium (SeqCode) | reverse complement strand
GTGACCGCCATGGTGTTGTAGCCGGCGAGCGTAATGGTCGCCGCAAAGCTGGTGCTGCTGGCGGGCACGACGATGCTCGCCTCACCCTTGGCGTCGGTTTTTACCTGAGTGCCCGCTGCCGCAAACACCGCGTTGGCAACCGGCTTGCCGCTCAGCTTATTCACTACGGCAATGGGCACTTGCCGGCCGGTAGCCACGAGCATAACACTGTACGGCTGCTTTTGGGACATAATGGGGACGAGCACCTGGCTCGTAGCGGTGCGGTAATACGTTTTAGAAATACTCAGCGTGGCATTGCCTACACGGGCATGAATAACGGCACGGCCGGCGCTGTCTGTGCGGGCCGTTTTGCCGCCCAACGCGACGTTGGCGCTGGTTACCGGCTTATGAGTCTGTGTATCGGTCACTACTACGGTGACATTTTTGCTGAGCGCCAAGCCGGCAAGTAGATAGCGAGTAAACGGCACGGCTGCCAAAACGGCAAGCACCACCACTACGGCGGCGGGTATCGATACCTTTTTGTGGCCGGCAATCCATGTCCATATATTTTTATGAACGCCTGCTTTTGGAGTTTCCTGCTTGGCGGGCTCCGCTGCGGCTGGCTTTCCTTCGGTTACTTCTTTTTGACTGTCGTCTTCTGGTTCTACTACTTCTGACATAAATGGTTATCCTTATCTTTGTTTTTAGTCTAGCAGAATATGCCGCGCGTTACACCAGCAGGCCAATGCCCGACACAACCATCACCACCGCCAGCATAATACGCACAAAATGCGCGCCTTTTTTAATGGCGATGCGCGTGCCCAGGTGGCTGCCAATGAGCGACCCGATCAGCCCGGCGAGCCCATGCCACCAAAACACCAAGCCTTGCACTGCCAGCAGCGCAAACAAAATTGCCGATTGCACCGACTGCGCCACCCGCTTGGTCGCGTTCGCTTCCAGGGCGCCCAGCCCAAACAAAAACATCAGCACCAACACCAGAACCGAGCCCATGCCGGTGCCAACCAGTGTTTGCAAAAAGCTAAACAGCGCATAGCACACAAACCCCACAATAATAAACGGCCGCGAGCGTTCGCCCGGCTGAAATGCCGACTTTTTAATAAACACCGTGGGGGCGAGCACAATCAGCACGCCACCAATCACCTTTTGGAACAAGCTTGGGTCGAGGCGCGGAATGAGCCAGGCCGACACCAGCGAAAACAGTACCGTCAGCGTCATAAAGGGGATGACCAGTTTGCGGTCGACCAGCCCTTTGCCCCGGAGCGCCGTAATCGCACCTACCGAGGTCCCGATGCCACCCATCTTGGCCGTGGCCAGCGCGTGCGCCGGTGTGAGGCCAATAAATAAAAAATACGGCACGGTGATGAATCCGCCGCCTCCCCCGCCCATGCCGCTCAGCACGCTCGAACTCAGGCCTATAAAGAAGGTCGCCAGTACCAGCCAGCTCATGTGTATTTTCTCCTTTAGGCCCTATAATACACCTATGCTTGCCAGCCCTGCCAGTGTAAAACAAGCCGCCGAACATTTGCGCGCGCACGACCTGGTGCTGGCGCCGGTTATCGACCGCTTCGGCCTCTGCACCATCCGGCCCAACCGCAACTACTACCAGGAGTTGGTCGACAGCATCATCAGCCAGCAGCTCAGCGTCAAGGCGGCGCGCACCATCGAGCGGCGCTTTTGCGCGCTGTTTGGCAGCAGCGAATTTCCTTCGGCCGAACAAATCCTTACCAAACAAATAGACGAGCTGCGCACCGCGGGCCTCAGCCGCGGCAAAGCTGCGTACGTGCGCGACCTTGCCCAACACGTGGTGGACGGCCGGGTGCGCTTCGACCATCTGGACGGCCTCAGCAATGATGCGGTCATTCGCGAACTGACCGCCGTGAAGGGCATTGGCGAGTGGACCGCGCATATGTTCCTGATGTTCTGCATGGGCCGGCTGGACATTTTGGCCGTGGGCGACCTCGGCATTAGAAACGGCGTACAAAAATTGTACGACTTAGACCACTCGCCCACTCCGGTGGACATCACCGGCCTGGCCGAACGCAACCACTGGCACCCGTATGAAACCGTCGCCTGCTGGTACATCTGGCGGTCGCTGGACAACGCCCCGGCGGTTTGACTATACCTCCGGCTTGACGCCCGTTAGTTTCCATTCGTCGTCGCCGTTGCGGATCCATACCTGGTTGTCGTTGAGCATGACCACGGTGGGATCTACAGCGCG
>DATGEW010000007.1:0-39630 GCA_035309745.1 Saccharimonadales bacterium (SeqCode) | reverse complement strand
CAGATTGCCGCCAATGGTTGTATTGCTTGCCACTCCCAACGTCCCGGTAAAGTTGGCGGTGTTAGATATCGTCTGCCCGTTAAATGTACCCACGGCACTAATGTTGCCGCCTGGTTGAACACTAAATTTACTCGTTCCGTTAAGTTGTAGGTCCAACAGATTGCCGCTTGCGCCGGCGTTCAAATTGTTCACCACCAGCATGGGGTTCACGGCATCGTTCGCACTGAGTGTCAGACGTCCGAACGTTGGCGTAGCGTTGGTGGCGATATCTTGAATGGTGTTGACCGCGCCACTGGAAACGGTAAAGTTGGTGGCGTTAAAGCTAGCGATACCCTTTGCGATGGTGCTCGCGTTGTCGATGGTAATGGTCGAACCTGCGCCGCTGGCATTCGCAATGTTTAGGGCGCCCGAAAGTCCGTTGAGGGTCGTGACTCCACCATTACCAGGGCAAGCCCCAAAAGTCGGCGCCCCGGCGGTCGATAGCAGACACAAACCAGGAGAACCTGCCGTAACCGAGCTCAGCGCCGCCGTGCCATTGGCAATCACCACCCCATTCGCCGCCAACGATATGGCGCCCGTGCCGCCATTGCTCACTGTTAGGGCGTTGCCGAGCGTCAGTCCGCCGGCCACCGCCAAATCTCCACCCAACGAGATGGCAGTACCGCTCTGTGTGAGTACCGAATCTTCGATATTTTGCGACCCGGTAAATAACGCAATATGCCCTACGGTGCCACCGCCACTGGTCACGGTGCCGGTACCGGCGCCAAAACTGCTAACCGTATAATTGCCCTTGCCGTCGTTGGTCACGGCCAGGTTGCCGGGGCTACCGCTCACCAGGCTCAGTACACCGCTGTTTTGAAGCGTGTTAGCAGTAATCGCCAGGCCGTTACCCACCGTTATGGCGCCGCTCTGCCCGCCTACCGACGTTACTCCCGTTGCGGCAATAAGCTGATTGCCCACCACACTCAGCCCGCCGCCAAGTGTAATCTGGCCAGTCACCCCGCCGACGCTCTGCACTACCTGATTGTTGGCTACTAACGGCACAAAGGCCGTACCGTTGTAGTACGCAAGCTGGTTGGTATTCTGGTCAAAATACAGCTGGCCGGTGCTGGGTGTGCTTGGCTGTACAGAAGGTGTAATCACAACGCCGTTGTTTAATTTCAACGATCCGTTAATGAGCACACTGCTGCTGCCAAACGTAACCCCTTGCTCGTTTGCGATAAAACCGCTTAAGGGAATGCTCTGCGACTTATACTGATTCGCCGCGTTATTCACCACCGCGTTGTTGTTATGCGACTTACGAATAGAGGTGCCGATAATCAGCCCAACCGCGCCTAAAACGAGCAATAGGACCAACGCAAGGTCGGCCCGCTTAAGCATGCGGAGAATGGGGCTTCCGGTTCGTACGGAAGCAGCTGGCATATCGCCGGGTGGCGCGCCCTGCAAAGGGGTAGGTTCCAGAGACAACGAGTCCGTTTCCGACGTAGACTGGTGCACGATGCCCATGTCGTATAGCGCCGGCCCTGATGTATCACCACCGCTCACGTAACCAACATCATTGGTACTTTGATTTTCGTTGTCCACGATGTTTTTGTTTGATCTCTGCTTAACAGAGATATACTCCCTGTTACTATCTTACGCCGCTTATGTCTATCACGGCAAGCATTTTTGAAGACTAAATTACTACAAAAGGTGTGGATAAACTACAGTTCGAGCACCAGGTATACTACCACTACCGTAAACACCAGGACACCGAGCACGGTAACCCCAACCTCAAGCAAGCTGCGATGCACCGCATTCTCCGAGAGCGGATTACGCCCGATAGAAATGATGCTTGACCGTATGGTGGAGTACAGCACCACTGCTACCACCACGAACAGCAACACCACCAAGATACCGGCGATCAGCACCCGCATCGGCGACACTTCATGCCCCACCAGGTTGCTGGCAAAATTTTGGATGCTCGACGGCAGAAATGTCGGCTGCTGATCCGGCGCTTGGTAAAATACTTTGTCCACCTGCACCGGAACAGCGCCAATGTGAATTGTCGTTTGTTTGCCGTGAATATCGGTAACCGTGCGGGTGGTGGTTGTTTCGCTGGACAGGTCGGCTTGCGCCGTGCCAATTACCAGCGTGCTCGTTGTCGCCTTCATACCAATGCCGGCAAGCGGCGAAGCGGTTATGTGGTCACCGATCTTTACCGATCCGTTAATATCGCTTACCAGCGCAGTCGTATTGCCGCTGGTGACTACCTGCACACTTCCCGCACCGCTATTGAGCTCGATGAGTGATTTATTGCCGGCGATACCGAGCAGCTGCTCCAGTTTGTCTGAGGTACTCAGCTCCACGGTGTTCGGCGTGCCGGCAGTGAGGCTTACGATGGCACCGGGGACCACGTTCGGGTCTTTGGTTTGAAAACCCTGCGCGATAGACGATGCCCCCTGTGCACTGAGCGAAGACACCCCTAATACCAGCATGAGGAATGTCACCCCCAGCGCCATGATCTTTAATCTTTTGCCAATTCCGGTGCGGACAAGCAACATGGACGAGTGCCTTACATTTGTTACTGCTTACGATTATACCGCGACAAGGCAGGTGGCGGCAAAAAGCACTGTTTTTGCCGTGCATATTCAGCTTTGGTACGCTATACTTGAGCATTGTAATGACCGAGCAACTCGAAAATCCAGGGGATATCCCACAGCAGGCCGGCACACCACGGCCGGAGCGCGTCCAAACCAAGCCCTCCCGGCGTGAAGGCGCCAAAAATGTAGCCTCGACTATCGCCGTATTGCTGCTCGCCCCGATTTTCGCCATATTGCTGACGGCTTTCGTCTTTCAGTCGTACCAAGTGGACGGGCCAAGCATGCAAAGCACGCTGTTTAACAACGACCGGCTCATTGTTTGGAAAGCGCCGCGTACCTGGGCGCGGCTCACCAAGCATGCGTACATACCGAAGCGCGGCGACATTATCGTGTTTACCGATCCAAACCTCGCGCAGTTCGGCCAGGACCCCAACAAACAGCTTATTAAACGCGTCATCGGCCTGCCCGGCGAGCGCGTGGTGGTTGCCAACAATGTCGTGACTATTTATAACACCGGGCATCCGCAAGGGTTCAATCCGGATTTCACCCTGCCCTATCAGCGACTTGGCCACGACACCGCGGGCAATATCGACCTTACCGTGCCGAAAGATCACGTATTTGTAATGGGCGATAACCGCCCCGATTCTCTCGACTCACGGATGTTTGGCCCGGTGCCGGCAGACCACATTGTCGGCAAACTTATCATTCGTGTCCTGCCAGTTAACGAAATGCGCCGATTCTAAGCCCACGAAGATTCACCCGCACGAAAAACAGCACACCCATGAACCGATCGGTTTGCTGAGGTATTAGCCCAAACTTGCCAAGATACGTTCCAAGTCTTCGTCGGTTTTAAAGCTAATTTCCAGTTTGCCGCCTCGGGCCGTTCGACGGATATGCACCGGCGCGTTGCCGAGCCGTTTGCTCAGCTGTTTGGTTGCCGGCGTCTCGCTACTCATGCGTTCGCGCGTCTGTTTGGTCTCACGAAAGCCCTCTTTCACCGATACTACGAATTGCTCGGCCTGCCGGACCGGCCAACCGTGCTTCACAATGAGCATCAAAAGCTCTTCTTGTTTCTCGGGCATATCTTTCAGTGCCAGGATGGCCCGCGCATGACCTTCGCTGATCTTTTCTTCTTGCAGGGCCTTGCGCGCCGCCTCGGGTAACTGCAACAGACGCACGATGTTATTGACCGTCGAGCTGGCCTTGCCCAGGCGTTTGGCAATCGATTCGTACGTCATGTTGAATTGCTGATGCAGCTTTTCGATGGACACCGCCTGTTCCAAAGCCGACAAATCAACCCGTTGCACATTCTCAACGATGGCAATCTCCAGCTGCTCAAGCTCCTTTGTGGTGCGAATAATGGCAGGTACTTTGTCCAGCCCCGCCAGTTGCGCCGCTCGCCAGCGTCGCTCGCCCGCAACCAAGGCGTATTTGCCTGCGCCGTGCGGCGTCACAACCAACGGCTGCAAAATGCCGTATTGCTTGATCGATTCGCTTAACTGCACCAGCGCCGCTTCGTCGAAATGTTCACGTGGCTGGTTGGGGTTGGGAATAATATCGGCCGGCGCGAGTTTTTGAATGCGGTCTTGGTCGTCGAACAATACCACCGTATCAACGTTTTTCGGAATGAGGGCATCGAAGCCGCGGCCTAAGCCCGTTTTAGCCATTGACACGTTTTGCTACCTCCTTGGCGAACTGCTTGTAGGCGCGGGCACCTTTGCTCCAGCGGTCGTGTTCAAAAATGGTCTTGCCAAAGCTGGGGGCTTCGGCCAAACGCACATTGCGCGGAATAACCGCCTTGAACAGCTTATCGCCAAAATGATTTTTGAGTTCGTGCATCACCTGCTCGCTGAGACTAGTGCGCTTGTCGTACATCGTAAGCACGACGCCCAGCAGATCGAGCGCCGGATTCAACCCTTCTTTCACCCGCTGCACCGTGGCCAGCAGCTGTCCTAATCCTTCCAGTGCGTAATATTCCGATTGCACGGGGATGAGTATAGCATTTGCTGCCGTAAGAGCGTTAATAGTTAAAAGGCCGAGAGCCGGCGGGCAGTCGATAATAATATAATCGTACGCAGCAATTTGCAGGGCGTTTCGGAGTGCGAATTCGCGTTGCAACTGAGATACCAGCTCGATTTCGGCAGCCGCCAAATTGGCGTTGGCCGGCAAAATATACAGCCCGTCGCGGTCGGTAGGCCGCACCGCCTGATCGAGCGAAGCTTGGCCGGACAATACTTCGTAAGTGGTGGGCTCCAACTCTTTATCTAAGCCCAGCCCGCTCGTCGCGTTGCCCTGCGGGTCGAGATCTACCAGCAGCACGCTCGCTTTCTCGCTGGCTAATTGCGCGGCCAAATTGGTGGCAGTGGTCGTTTTGCCGACGCCCCCTTTTTGGTTAATGACCGCGATGGTTGTTTGTTTCATGCTTCCCTCTTGGCTCAAAGTATAGCATTCCCTGCCAGTGGCCGCCACCGATAAAACCGTATGACAGCGTAGCTAGCAATATACGGCTAGCTACTGCAACGTGGCCAGATAGTCGCTCCAGGACTGGTCGCTCAGCTGACCGCTCGCCCGGATAAGTACCAGTAGATTTACCTTGGCGGCGATGAACGATTGCGCCCCGTTCGTCTCCGGGCCGGCGTAACCCACACTTTCTGCATCCTTTATGAGCACTTGGTGGGCACCTGGGGCGAACTGGTTGGCCAACTGGGCTACTTTTGCCTGCAAACTGCCGCTAAATCCGTCCGGCAACGGCTGTTCGCTGACCACAATATGAATACCCCCAAAGACATCCGAATAGGCAAACACGGGATTTTTGTCGGGCGGGCTGACCCTGCCCCATCCGCCTAACTGCTGGATTGTTTTGCCGGCGGGCAGGATGGTGGGGAATTGAGGCTGCACCCCACCGATAGGGTTGGCGGCATGTACGCCAGTCGGATTAGCAGCGCCCACGTAACGGTCAGACTTACCTCCGGCAAAAAAATGAGGCCACGCCCACAGCCCCAATACCGCCGCTATAACAATGCAGGCCACCCATCGCTGCTTACGCGTCGTCATTGCCCACAGCTTGGCCAGCTGGCGTCTGCGATGCGCCCAATTTACCTTTGGCAGCGTCAGCTTTATTTCGATTTCTTTGGCCGACCGCTGTTTTTTGGCCACCTTCTTCTGCTGTGCGGCAATAGATTCCTGCAAGCGTACGCGGTCACGCTCGGCCCAAATGTCGGCAATGTCCGGCTGCTCCCCGGCTGGCCGCAGGCTGCCGTCAGCCGCCCGGCGCAACTTGCCGCGCGGCGAAACGAGCACAGTCCGCTTAAATTCCCTCATGCTTACAGTATACAGGAGCCACTGGGGATGCTGTTAACAGTTATATAATACGAATATTGCCGCGGGTTACGTCAGTCGTATGCACCACATACAAAGGTGTATCGGTATTGGGGTTTGCGCCTGGCATAAAAATTCCTATTCCAAACTGGTCGGGCGACACGCCATCCAAACGAGTGCCATCGCGGCCCGTAACACGGAACAGCACTTGCGAGTTTACACCGTCTACAGTAAGCGTTGCCGTGCCCTGGAATATGCCGGTCGAATTATTCGTTCCTTGAGTGATGAGCCATGCAATGGAGGACGCATTCAAACTCAAACTGTGGCAATTCTGCGCCTTCTTCACATTCTTACAGTTCGTACCGGTGTTGTAGGCGAACTGGAGGTCGCTGTTACTGCTGATATTACCCTGGCTGTCGTAGCGTACGCTGAACCCAAAGGTAGCGGCGTCGGTCTGGCCATTGGTGGTTAGTCCAGGCAGCACGTCACCATTTGCCAGCGACGGCACCACGCTCTTTTTGCCGGTCATGCGCGGACCGGTTGGATTGTACACTACCAGATAGTCACTCAGAGGGTCGCTCCAATTGCCTGCGTTGTCTTTGGCGCGCACGCTAATTTTATACACCCCCGTCGGGAAATCCGTACCAAAGGTGGTGGACAAATTCGCGCCATCCCACTGCATGGGTGCGCCATTCCCTGGGCCGGGGTCGGTATCGCCAATGAAATATTCGCCGCCGGCCACTCCAGAACTATCATCACTGGCTGGCACTGTGAGTGTGCTAGTCTGGAAGGTCGATTTAGGATTGGCAGACCAGCTAAAGGCACCGAGACTCGGGGGGGTAGAATCACTAGCCGGCAGAATAACAAACACCACGGCGATGTCTGGATCGGCAGCCATATCAATCAGGTCGTTGTATCCCCCAAAGGTTACCGGCCCAAGATAATCACTATGACTGCCACCATACAAATGAATCCCGTCCGGGTTGAGCACTGCGAAAATAGCCGCATATCCGACCGACATTTTAGCCACCCCACCCAACTCATCGACAGATATTGGGTCAGGACGATAGTCCCAGTCTGAATTCTGATTGAGTGGAGGGCTCGTAGTAAGCGAGTCGTTGTCGTTCACCCCCCAACCCCACAAGTCACCAGAATTTTTAAGCGCATATACCACAGCTTCCCCGGCGCTAATGCTCGCCACATCGCTGATACCATGTACCTGAGTAGGAACCAGCACGGTGGGCGTTTGCAACCCTTCTAGTAAAATGAATACTCCCCACTGCATCACCGCGCCATCGGCAGTAACCGCAAAACTTGAACGTGCGCCTGCTGTAATGTCCTTAATGCCGGAGAGGCCTGCAATCTGGGTTGGCGTGCTGCGCGAATCCAGGTTAGAGCCACATTCGTACGCAAAAATGTCGGGAATACCAAGCTGGCCACAACTGGCGTCGCCCCAGCCGTATACGTCGCCTGCAGCTGTGAGAGCAAGCACATGCTGGTTGCCCGCGGCTACCTTTACAACACTGGGTAGACCCAAAACCTGACCGGGGATGTAATCATAGCTAAGGTTCGGGTCGCTCGCTGGCCGACCCAAGTACTGTGTGCAGCCCCAGGACCACACCGTACCGTCGGCCTTCAGCGCGATAACTCCTCCGTACTGCACACTGTTTAGAAAGGCAAGCTGCGTTACCCCTGTAATACCATCGATTTTGTGTACCGAGCCGACGGAATTTCCCAAAACCGCTGGGTCTCCGATAACACCACAGCCGTTATAACCTTGTGCATAGACGTTGCCGCTGCTATCCAAGGCAAAAATCGTATCAGGCGTCATATATGTAAAAATGCGGGTTACGTCTGCGGGAAAGCCATCTATATTTGTCACCGTCCCGTCGCGTGATATTGATTTAATTGTATGCTGCGTAGCAGCATAGGCTCGTGGCAACGCACCAAACCCGACCACCTGGCTTGCGAGCAGTGCAGCCGTCGCAACAAACGAAACTATAGGCCCTCCACTCCGACGAAGCATAGCAGTCATCCTCAACATTTTTGTCTCCCCTTTATACCTTTAGCTTACCTGCGCTTCTGTGCAACCACAAGATCAGCTGATTGTGATTTACATCACGTCGCTTCAAAAGACCGCTAGAACGGCGTATCTTCCGGCTGCTGCTGGCCGCCGATAAACGTTCGGCCGTGCATTAAGCGCTTGCCCGGATCGCTGGTAAATTCCAGGGTGAGGTCGGTAATGGTCGGACCGCGCGATACATCCTCGGCAAAACCAAATGATTGGGAGGCGTCGACGGTCACATACAAAAAATAGTAGCGCGCACCGACTGCCGGTGCAGTCGTGTTGGTGTTATTGCCGCTTGCATCGAGTGGCGTATAAGTGCCTGGCGTCCCCAAAGTAACACTGCCTGCATTGGTTATGACACCCCAGGTATTATTCGCATTAGTAGACGAACGGTAGCTGAATACCCATTGAGCCCCCACACCGTTGTCGACTCCATTCATAAGCCATTTGCTAGGAAACACGTTTGTGTCTGTATCAATCATCAACGAATATGTGCTGACTTGCGGCTGGGCTTGCAGGGTGCTTGCATAAGCGCGGTCGGTTGAGCTCACAAAAGCCGAGCAGCCCCCTCCTTGCAAGTAGACCTTCCCATTGTAATATGCAGTAGCCAAACCGTAACGGGCGCCCGTGTATGCAACGCTCGTCTGCGACCACAAACCAATTCCATACCGGTTACTGCTACCTGGAGGATAGCCGATAATTGGCGCAATATACGTGTTAGTGGTGCAGGTTGTGGAGGCAGACCTCCCGCCTACCACATATAAATAGCCATTTGCGGCAAATCCGTCCGCGTCTCGAATTGGTTGCGGTAAGGTGGTGCTGTTATTCCAGGTGCCGACCGCTCCAGTACCTGTGGTGATCGGCGCATATTGTACATCAAGCAAATAGTTAGTGCCGTCAAAACCCCCCATAAGATACAGGGCGGCGCCATACGCAACAAGTACTGCCCCTTCGCGTGCCGTTGTAAAGGCGGTAGTGGACGTCCACGAGCCAGAAATAGCGCCGCCTGCGCTCAGACTGGGGCTGTAGTAGACCGTGCTTTGCACCGTGCCAGCGCCATTTGCACCACCTGCAACATAAATCCTGTTATTGAATACGGCCGCGCCCATTTGAGTCCGCTCTCCAGGCAAAGCCACGGTGCTACTCCAGGTGCCCGGCACTCCCGAGCTTGGCGTGCTGTAATATACCGTGCTACAGACGCCAGTTACGCCAGTGCCATTCCCCGTTGTACAGCTGCTATCTTGCCCGCCAACGTAATAGAGCGTTCCGCCGGCATTCAGCAACTTCCCCCAGGCCCGTGTTGCCGGCAAAGAGTTCCCTGCTGCCGTGAATGTACCTATGGTGCCGTCACTATTTATTGGCGCGTAATAGACGTTCGCCGACGGAGTCGTACAAGCCATATCTGTACAGCCACCAGCATAATAAATATAGCCATTAAGCACGGTGGCCGAGCCGCCAATCCGGTCCACGCCGATGTTGTTTTGGCTGCTGTATGATTTAGGCGAACCGCTATAGTTGTTGAAAATCTGGACACTTTCAGCGACGGACGAAGTACTACTGCAACCATTCGGCGGGCCAGTACCTGCCGTACAGCCACCGACGAGGTAGATATAGCCGTTGGCCGTGGCAGCCCCTAAATTCCATCGGGGAGTAATAGTCGTTTCAAGCGTAGTAAACGACGTGGCCAAGTTGCCGGTGGTTTGGTCTATCTTGGCGGCGACGATGTCGTTCAGTGTAGTGCCATTACCACCACCGGAACCATCGTGGCCCGCCGTTACATACAGATAACCATTCACCGCGTAGGCAACGTTTCGTCGACGGACACGTGGGAGTTGGTGGTTAATGTCGGATATCGTCCAGCTTCCAACGTTTCCACTGGAGTCTATCTTGGCAAAAAGGACCTTGTTCGTTTCAGAAGTATTAACGGTCGTGGTGCTCGATCCATCGCAACCACGTTGGTCCGCCGTAGTTCCGCTTGTTGTTGAGGTGCCGCACGATCCGCCCGCAAGATATATATAATCGCCGTACATCGTATAGCCCATGATCCCCAGCCCTTGACTACCGCCCGTAGATGCGTCGAGGTCGGGGATCTGCGTTTGGCCCGTTGTCGCGCAACTACTGAGTGCCCCGCTACTATTGGTTATAGTGCACTTAAGCACAGTGTTTTGGATGTTGTTGCTGCAGCCGACCCCTGTTGAGGTGTTTTGGCAGCCGCCCACAATGTACAGGTTGCCGGTCGTGGCTGACACTGCGCGGGCGAACATAGCCGAGTAACCATACACCGATGGCTGTACGCTCAGTGTCCTCGTCCACGAGTTTAATGAGCCGTCACTGTTTAACGATACCCTGTTTGCCTCCGATCGCCAGCCTATATTGGAAAGGCTCGCATTACAGGGTGTTCCCGTCCCGCAAGTACCATCAGTGCCTCCTGCGATATAAATAGTATTATCATAAACGGTAATACCAAAAGCACCTAAACCACTATAAACGGTATACGATTGGCCAGTAGAAACCGTCTGGCTTACACTCACGGTAATTGAGGTGGTACTGCCTACCGCAGTAATTCTCTCCTTTGTGGCGCCGTTAATACTAATTTGCATGCCGACCATAGCAGAAATAAAGTTTGTGCCGCTGCCGGTTACGGTGGTGCCACTTTGTGTAACCGTTCCACCATTGGCATAAATCCCCACTAAATGGGTACTGTCTACCGTCCACGAACCAATCGTGCCGTCCGCATTGATCGGTGCGTAGGAGGTGTTGGGAGTCATGAGGTTGCACGTACTGCTCACAGTACAACCGCCAACATTATAAATAAACCCATTGTTGACCACTACACCGCTACTGTCGAAGCTCCCATCACCGGCATCAGTCCCGACTGGCGGCAAGGCTGTGAGTTCATCAGGCGGCGACACATCGCCATCGCCGTTAATAACACCATAGTTATTAGCAGTCTGCGGTCCTCCCGTGGCCGTACAGTTGCCGCTGACTGTCGCCTTGGCGCAGCCGCCAATAGAATACACTGTCCCCCGCCAGGCAACCAACCCTTGACTAAAAATGCGACCAAAGGGACTGCTAATGGCGTAGGTTGACCCTGTTTCTGTGTATGCAATACTGACTGTCATAGAGGTAGTACTGCCCACGAGGGTAATCTTGGCTGTATTACCGTCCGGATATGTAAGAATCATGCCCACCATGGCGCTCGTCCAGCTCGTACCACTCCCAGTTACGGTAGTGGTGTTGCTTTGGCTGGCGGTACCGGTACTATAAAAGATGTCGTCGGTCGGCACCTGTGTCCAGTCGGTTATGGTGCCGTCGGCGTTAAAACTGGCAATTTGTGTGGCGGTCTGGCCGGTATCAATAGTGTAGGCCTGGCTAGTCACTGTTTGAGAAATGTCCACGGTTAAACTGGTGGCACTTGTATAAGCCGTTATCATGGCTGCCGTACCGTTGTTAAATGTAAGAACCGAACCGACCATTGCTGGTGTCCATGTAGTGCCGCTGCCGGTTACCGTAGTACCACTTTGGCTCGCGGTGCCCGTACTGTACGTCGTAAAAGACGAGCAGTCGGTAGAAGTAACGGTAATACAGCCGCCATTTACATACATATATCCGCCCCATAGAGTGGCATAGGTACCACCGAACGAAGCGCGAGAGCTCGCAAATGAGCTGGTCGTGAGCCAGCTGGAGGCTAGCGTACCATCGGAGTTAATCTTTATGTAAGATACGTTGCTGGCCACTGGAGTTGTGGTGTTGGCGCCGCCCACGTCATAAAGATAGCCGTTATATTGCAACAGGTTATTCCCCCACACACCCGTACCAAGGGCAGTCATGCCAGTCGTAGTCCAGGCCCCTGCGCCAGACGCCGGAATGGTGCCGTCGGGATTGGGCGCCGCATACTCTACCGTCGTTTCGCCGTTTAAGCTGCTGTTTGTTTGACCGCCAACAATATAGATATGGTTATTATAAACGGCGGCACCAAAGTACCCTCGGGCCGTAACAATGGAGCTTGTTGCCGACCAACCAATCGGCTCCCCGTTCGCGCCAACTTTTGTGACATATACGGTGCTACACATATGGTTGGTGCCGGTACAGCCGGCATCCTTGCCGCCAATAGCATATAAATATCCGTTGTAGGCGACGGCAGCTAAGCCCAGCCGCACCTGCGACGATGGTAAGTTATAGGCGCTGCTTGTACACCAGTTGGTACAACTGCCGTTCCCTGGATCGGGGCTATCGATGGTGTAGGTGGAGGTGTTGAGCTTTGCCCAATACACCGTTCCGGTGTTGGTCGAACCACTACTGCCGCCAATTTCATATATATACCCGCCCGCAACTACAGTTGCCGCGCCCCACCGGGCGACATTCAAGGAGTTACTAGCGACAGTGTAATTAGGAAAACGGGCCCCAGTAAGCGCACCTTTGCGGATAAGGTTATTCGTGGTGTCAAAATCGATATCACTCTCGTTATTGCCGCGCATAAATTTAACTGCACCCTGGACATATACGCTGGGGTCAATAGTGAGTGGGTAGTGTGCTCGCTTGAGGCCGCTGACCACCACTTTGAGATGATTTCCGTGCAGCTCGTAATGTGCTGACACACCCGAGCGTGTTTGGTTATATTCCTTTACTAGTGGTGCAGGTATGGTAAACAGTAACGTATTCTTGGGTGCTTTCTCGCGCATTTTTTGCAGTAGCTCTGCGTCTTTAGGAGTGCCGGTAGATACGTTGCCGTTTATTGGCAAGTTGGCGCCATACACGCCGATGAGCCCGTCGCCGAGCAACCGGGCTTGCAAGCTGTTGCCCATCTCCAAATCGTACCCAAACGACGCGGTATTGCTGCCGGCACGCTGCAGCACCACGTCTTCCTTCACCTCGGCAGCCTGCATGGTGTACACCAGCCAGCCTGCTCCATCGGCCAGCGGGTACACAACCCGGTTATCCTGCTTTTGGCCCTTTAGTACTTTGAATGTTGGCTTAAAGGTAAGGTCGACTCCCCCTGCGGGGTCGGTGACAGTAAGGCCCTTGGATGGGTCATCGCTAGCAGCAGCAGTGATTTGCGGTCCACCGCCTCCACTTTGGCCCGGGCCGGTTGCCGACGGGCTGAAGCCAGCATTAAAGTTGTATACTGCATTCTTTGGGTCGTGCACCAGTTTGGCAGCCAGTAACGGGCTAGCGATGGGCAGCAGTGACGCCGCGCGGTCATCTATCGCGTAGGTGTGCTGGACAAAATATGGCTGGACAATGGTAATTAACTCAGCAATTACCACTAGCGCAGCCATAAGCGCCAGCGAAGTCCGTACACGGAGATCGCCAAACACTCGCCTTGCCTTGCGTCCAACCGGCGAGCACCACCAACCCGTCCACCACCTTGTTACATCTGGCAGCTTCAGCCTGATGCGTAGTTGGTGCTCACGATTCTCAGCCGCTTGCCTCTTTGTGTCATCCATACCCGATAGGTAATTTCCCTTGTGCTTATCTTTATTGTAGCATGCACTAGCGTGCCATCCTCTCTATTATTGGTTGCTGAACGTAAAGCTAAGATTCTCAGCATAGGCGCTCGCGTTCGTGCCTAAACCATTCCCATTAGCGGTCACGGCTATTTGGAAGATGACGTTATTGCCCGCGGCGAAACTACATGTTGAAGGCTCGGTTGTACCGGTCAGCGTACCGGCAACTCCCGAAGTCCAGGTATTTGCCGACCCTACTGTCGATGTGCCATTCCAACCAACTACCGTAGATAACGCACTACATTGGGATATAGCACTCCCGGTGCTCTTAAAGATAGCGTACTTGACCGTTGCACTGGCGGCTGGACCGGTTGGGTTGGCAACAGTATCGGATAATGCCGTCAGAGAAGTTGTACCGCTTACAAAGCTCTTGAATGTAGACGGCAGTTTGTAGTTTACATAAATGTAATAGGTTTGCGGCGTCGTTTGCGGAGAGGTCCATTTGTAGAAGTTTCTGGCATCGTGGGTGGCGCAAAGGGTGCCAACCACCAGGACGCTTGTTTCGTTAGCACAGAAGTCAGAGGTTAGTGTACCAATGCCAACGGAGCCGCCGTTAAGACTGCCGTCCAGCACCGCACCCGCATACTCCGGCGTAATCGTCACAATGGTGTTCGGCGCGGCGCCGCAAGCACCCCAGTTAGAACCGTCGTAGCACTGGATCTTGCCTTGGCTGGTGTCGAAGTACATTGAACCGGCAAGCGACGAAATACTCCCGGTGAACGGCGTAGTCGCCGAGGTGTCGAGCGTAAAGAGTGTGAGACCCTGACTGGCCGAGCCGCCGACGTGCAGGTCGCCAACGTTCTGGGTCGTGGTTTGCTGGGCCACGATGCTTAAGTTGTCGATGTAGAACGTGCGGCTGGCGCTGGCGGTTTGCATAATGACAAGCGTTGCGGCTGAGGTGCCGGCAGTGGACGACGTCTTGAAGTAGCAGGTAACTTTTTGCCAGTTGGTCGTCACCGATTGCGTGCTGAGAGTGCTGGTGCCACCGGTACTCCCCGTGGAGCACAGCGCGTCTTGAGTGGTGCCATCACGGTTGTAGCGCACATCCAGGTCGGTCCAGCTACCGCTCGATACTTTAATATCAAAGCTCACCAGGTAAGTGGTACTGGTACTGAGCGCCGCGCCCAGGGCGTTGGCCGCACCCGCGTTCACCGCTGCAGTAGTTACCACCTGCACACTGCCTGTCCCGCTGTCGACGTTCGCAGCAGTGGTGTTGCGCGAAACTGCCACCGACGTACCCGAGCTCTTAAAGCCAGCTGCCGGCCATTCGGTGCCGAAGGTCGATTCCGCGCCGGAGTTTACTGCGAGGTTTAGGCTGGCTGCGGTGTTGGACGGGTCGAGCGTCACCTGCGCAGCACCCAGGGCGTTTTGGATTTGGAACGTGCCTTGCAGGCCTGTGCTCGTCGCGGCACCCAGCACAGCCATTATGCTACCGCCGTTGTTTGCCCCGCTACCTTGCGCGCTGCCAGCCGTCAGCACCACGCTGCCACCGGCCCCACCCGTTCCGTTGCTCGTGCCGTTCGAACCGGTAATGTTCACGCTGCCGCCGGCCGAGCCGGCTGTTGTACCGGCACTGCCGCCCTGCACCGTTGTGGTGCCCCCAGATCCTGTGGTGCCCCCAGATCCAGCCTGTAGCAACAAGGCACCGCCCGCGCCGGTACCGTTGCCAGCGCCGGCGGTAACAGTCAATTGGTTGCCAGCAGTGTTAGCAGTTGTTTGTGTAACGACGTTGATCGTTCGGTTCGCGCCTGTTCCAAAGCTCAAGTCTGCAGTCGGCGCAGTGGTGTTGATACCCACACGGTTGTTTACCGCGTCTACGTCAAAGATAGTGGTGGCGCTCGCCGCGCTCTGAATCTGAAACGCGTTCGTGTTGTTTACCGAGTTTCTAAAGAGCGCTTGGCCAGACTGCGAGATCGTAAATTGTGCATTAGAAAACTCATCAGTTATCGAGGTTATCGCCCTAAAGGCAACCATAATAGCAATATAGCGGTGGGAGTCGGCAATTGTTGCAGTAGCGGCAATCGAACCGGCACTCGCCTGGTTAGCGTCCTCTGTCTCCATAACCGGAACCCCCGTAGAGGTTACCAATGTTTCCCGAGTAAAGCCGGTACCGGCAGTCATGCTGCTCGTGGTGTTCGTGTCGTCATAGATGGCGGCAAAAATTTCGTCACCGTTTTGTGAGGTAGTGGCGCTGCCGGTGGTAATAGAGTTTGCTACGCCACCGGAAGCAACCGCAATATTGCTGGCGATCACATCCACCGGACCAGCCTTAGCGATACCGCTATATTCTGAAATACTCATATATCGAGCATTGGGCGAGGCGCCATTGCCGTAGGTCACGGTAACCGTGTCTGCGCCCCCCACGACATTAGCCGAATAACAAACGATAACTCCATCGTTGTTTCCGCCACCACTTGTCGGGTCGAGCTTAATAATCGCCGTACTCCACACGTTGGAACCGGAGTTGTCGCTACAGGTAGCCGTACTCGTATTAGTCAGATCCCAGGTAGCGGTAGCAACCAGTAAGTCACCCGCCGTTGTGTTAGAAGGAAATGCCGACGTAATAGTTGTGCCGTTGCCAGCCAGAGTTGTCGTGTTAGTCTGCTTCAAAGTGACGGTCGACGGGCTTGATGCCGCCGCGCTGTAGGAGCCAACACTAAAGCTGTTATTGTTGCTTGTATCCTGGCCAACAAAGAAGCTTTCGCCGGAGCCCGTGTTCTTAAACTCCATCCCCGAATCGCCGCTGGTATTTAGTTGCTCAATCAATAATTCGGGGGCCGTTAAGGTAGTATTGTTCACCGAAACATGGAGTGTGCGCGATGGTGCGCTCGTGCCGATGCCCACCTGTGTGCCGCTCGTGTCTACGTCGAATACTGTGGTGTTACCCGCGGCGTTCTGCACGTTGAACGCCGTAGCGCTGTCGTTGCTGTTTTTGACTATCACGTTGCCCGCTGTACCTGTACCGGCTTTAGCGCCACCCTGCAACGTGATGGCACCGCCACTCGTTGTACCGCCACCAGCGTTACCACCCTGGATCGAAATTGCACCTCCCGCGCCAGAGCTACCTCCGCCTCCACCTTGCAAGGTCAATTGGCCACCAACACCTGTCGTGTTACCCGTACCGGCGCTGATAGTCAAAGCGTTGCCGTTTGTGGCAGTTGTAGCCTGAGTTTCGACCCCAATCGTTCGTGTGGTGGCGCCGCTGTTTTGGCCGAAGGATAGGTCGTAGTTCAAACTGGCCGTACCGTTCGTTTCACCGTTCTTAATACCGACCTGCCCTGCCCCGTTTACCGTGAAGAGCGAGGCGCCAAGCGTGCTTGCCGTACCCACACCGCGTACCGCAAATAATGGCACGGTGTTGCCGAGCGAACCGCTGGTTTGGTCCTGGATATCCACACCCTTGCGTGTGCTGTCCAGAATAATCTCCGGCGTCGTACCGCCAGTACTGTTGTTGTACACGTTTTGCAGTGTGCTGGCGTCCACGCCGGCGCTCGTCCAGGCGGTGCCATTCCAGAGTAGTGTGGCCGTACTGCCGGTGTTTAAGGTAAAGCTTGTGCCGGCTCCCGCCAAAGTGAATGGGTTACTGCCGCTGCTAGGGTTGGTAATGTATAAGATGCGTCCAGCAGTAGTGATCGATGGCGCCGATAATGCGGGCACGGTAAACGTCAAGCCCGTGGTAGTCGCTGTGGCAACAATGGCCGAGTTACTATCGATGCCGGTGATGTTGGTGCTCGTACCACTGGAGAAGCTTCCGGCCCCAAATATTGTTGCACTGTTAAGCTGGATGACGCCGTTCACGCCAGTTGCCGCTTTAGTGCCACCCTGGAGGGTAATGCTGCCACCGTTCGAGTTGCCCGTAGCACTAGCGTTTGCGCTACCACCTTGGATACTCACGCCGCCACCAGCAATTGCAGCGCCAGCACCACCCGTGCCACCCTGAAAGGTTACCGCACCGCCAACTATGGCACCATTGCCCGCGCCTCCACTTATGGTGACGGAACCGGCGGTTGGCGTGTTGCCGCTACCGCCCGTACCATTGCTGCCAGCTGTAATGCTTACATTGCCGCCGCGGCCGTTATTATTAGTGCTCGATGCGTTGCCGCCAGAACCAGCCGTGAGGCTGATATCGCCGCCTGCCGCACCGTTACTGGTTACGCCGCCAGCACCACCGTTACCGCTTTGTAGCTGTATAGAACCAGCCGTACCCCCGGCAGTGGAACCACTCCCTGCAACACCGCTCGTTCCTTGAATGGTTACGCCATTACCGCTGGAGCCAGCCGTAGCCGACGCCGCACCACCCTGCAGCGTGAGCAAACCACCAGTACCCGTACCGATCGCCGTACCGCCCTTCACAGTTACCGCGCCGCCAGAACCGTTTGAATTGCCGCCAGTACCACCGGCAATAGTTACCTGACCGCCAGTACCACTAGAGGCGCCGCCCGTACCACCGGTCAGGCTTACTGTACCACCCGCACCCGTGGTGTTGCCCGTGCCACCGGTCAGGCTCACGCTACCACCCAAAACGCTAGCAACGTTGCTCGTGCCTCCTTGAAGACTCACCGCTCCCGCCGCGCCTGAACCGGTTGCGCTATTGGTGCCCGCGGTCAAACTAATATTGCCGCCCGCGTTACCGCCAGTACCCGATGCATTACCAGCAAGCAATGTAATGCCACCGCCCGCGCCTCCAGTGGTACCCGCACTAGAATTCGTAGCCGTCAGGCTGATGCTCCCGCCAGCCGCACCAGCAGTCGTACCGCTCGCGCCAGCGGTCAGATTAATGGCACCGCCGTTGCTGGTACCAGAAGACACGCCGCCGGTGAGGGTTATAGCGCCGCCCGAGGCATTTCCTGTACCCGCTGCACCGCCGGTGAGGGTGACACCGCCACCTCCCTGGCCAGAGCCGGCGCCAGCGCCACCCTGCAGTGCCACGACGCCTCCAGTACCGCTGGTATTGGCCGCGCCTGCTTGTAATGTGAGGTTGCCGCCATTCCCCGACGCCGGATTTTGGTTCACCCCAATCGTCCGGTTCGCACCGCCCCCGAGCGAGAGATCAAAACTCGATACCTCGCCTGCAGCCAATGCTATCCCTACACGATTGTTCGTTGTGTCAGCATTCAGTACCGTGTTTGTTGCCGCAGCATTCTGTATAAGGAAAGCCGAGGGAGAGTCGCTTGAATTCCTAAAGGTAGCTTGCCCTGTCTGCCCTAGCGTAAAGAGCGCGTTAGTGTTGCTGTCGGTGAATGAAGTAATTTGTGTCACCGTTGCTTGTATATTAAATGAACAGGTAGAGGTATTAGTAACCGGGCTACCCCAGGTGCTTACATTGGCCCAGGTGCCGCTGGTTATACCCGAATAATATTGACATTTGCTGGTCGCTGGTTGGCCACCGGTAGTATAGAAGGTCGGGCTGCCCGCCGTATTAAAGGCCAGCCAATACGTCGTACCGCTCGTAACTGGAATTGGCGGCGTGGCAAAGATATTGGTATTGTGACCACCAGAATTAGGCGCCGAGATGGCTTGTGAGCCTGTAAAGCCCAAGGGAGTGCCGACTGGGAATGTACCGGAACCATTGTCGGCGTAGACGGCTACCGAGAAAGTGTTGGGCGATCCTGTCGAGCCAAAGTCAACGGCAATTGAAGTAATATTGCCGGTTGTTGAAGCTGTAAAATTGCTGATCTCTACCAGATTTGCATTGCCATCCCCATTGTTGCCGGCCAACTGGCCAAAGGTGCCGGTAGTGCTTGTGGAGACGGCCGAAGTGTACGAATTAAGGCTAAAGGCATTCCCCTTTGAAGCATCAACCGTGAGGTAAAAACTGTTGTTTGCGGTCGACGGCTTCAGCTCAATGCCGGTGTCTCCGCTGCCCGCTTGCTCGACAAGCACGGGTGGAGCGCTAACTGTGCTGGTATTGACCGCCAAATCTAATTGACGCGTTGGGGCACTCGTGCCTACGCCCAAGTAGCCGTTCAGTGTGTCGGCATTAAGCACAGTATTTGTACCGGCGGCGTTGGTAACCTGGAAGGCAGTGGTCGAGTCGGCAGCATTCTGGAAAATACTCGGCGAATTAATGACGCCGTTTAGGCTCAGCCCGTTATCCTTAAAGGGTTTCGAGCTGCCCGCCTGCTCCAACTGTACCGCATCGAGGAACCAAGTACGGGCCGATCCAGGTGTGTCGGTTTCCTTCCAATATATATGACCCGATGCCGAGCCGGTGAACGTACACGTGTAACGCGTCCAACCGCTGGTGGAGACAGGCGCCACGCTAAGGGTCGGGCTCAGTGTACAGTTCGTGTCGGAGGTGCCATTGTTCCAGCCCACTGCTAAATTCGTCCCGAAGGCCGTGCCGGCTGTTTGCTTGATGTAAAAAGATAGAGCGTAAGTGGCCGCCGAAAGCGCCGGCGATGGTGTGTATTTTACCCCGTCCCCGGCGGCAGTGGTGGTTAGTGCGGTCTTAAGCGATGCCGAGCCGATATATGCCTGCGTCGTGTCCCGCGCAACCGTGCCACTACCTTGTTTGAGCGCCCAGCCGCTAATGGTATTTTCGAAGCTGCCATTACCGCTATCAATAAGCGTATTTAGTTGAGTGGTGTCTACCACTAAGGCGTTAGCGTTCAGGGTATTCTGCACCAAAAATGCTGTAGAGCTATTGGTGTTATTCTTCACCAGTACATTTCCAGCAGTGCCGCCGTTTACCGCAGTGCCACCTTGCAGCGTGATGCTGCCGCCCGCCCGAGCGCCGGATCCACCGCCGTTACCACCGGCCAGCTTCAAACCCCCGCCATCACTTCCCGTACCCGTCGTCGCGCCAGCTCCCCCCTGAATCGTCAGCGTGCCACCCGTTTGGCCGGCAGCGGTGCTTGCCGCCCCTAATACGCCAAAGTCGGTCGTCGTGCTGGCACCAGTCGAATTTGCGCCTAGGTACAGGTGGTTACTTTGGTCGAAGTAGGCTCGAATATTCGGCCCGCTGGCGCCGGTTACAATCTCCAAATCCTGGGCATTGGTGGTGCCCAAAATGCCTGTACTGGTAAAGTTGGCATTGCCACCCTGCACCCAAGCCGCACCGTTACCCGTTGTATCGCAGGCGGCAAACTGGTTACCCGCATTGCGGCAAACGTAGGCGGAGGTGTTGGTAGTCCCCAAGCTGGAAAGCGTCGTAATCCCGCCCAGTGTAATTGCGTTACTGTTAACACTGCCGAGTAAAATCGTACCGCCACTGCCAGCTTGCAAAGAAATTGCACCGCTGCCGGTACCGCCATTCACGGTTACCGAAGATGCGGTAGCTGTAGAGTTGCCGATGGTCACGGCGTTAGTAGCGCTGGCGTTAGAGTTGGTACCGATGTTAATCGTCTGCGAAACTGCCGCACCAGCGCCATTAATACCGAGGTTGATGAGTTTGGCATTTGCAGTGCCTATGCTTAGATTCCCGTTACTCGTAAAGGCACTGCCGGTACCGGCGTCAATGGTTACCCCGCCACCGTTACGCGTGCCGCTTCCGCCCGTTGCACTACCCCCCTGAAGCGTAAGTGTGCCACCAGTCACGTTCGTCGTACCCGAGCCATCACCCGCTTTCAGCGAGGCATCGGCTCCGTTACTACTTGCACCCGTGGAGGTGCCGGGCTGCAATTTTAGGGTCGTGCCCGCGCCAGCAGAAACGGCGGTAGTGATATCGGGTGACAAACCGCCCAGCAATGTCACCTGCCCCGTGGTTGCCACATCGAAGTTCGTGCCGTCCAGCTGCAAGGTACCGCCATTTTGTCCGACCCGAATCGTGCCGCCGGTGCCATTGCCAATCAGCACATCCTGTGTGCGGGCCGCCGTAGCGATATTAATTGCTCCGTTGCCGGTCGTGCTCGTCCCCACATTGATAGAAATATTACCAGCCGTGCCCGACGTGGTGGCTCCTGTGGCGATCGTAACATCGCCCGAATTACCAGAGGTCGCCCCGCCAGGTCCAGAAGCAATGCTCACCGAGCCGCCCGTTGCCGTCACACCAGGAGTGCCACCCTGCAACGTCAGCGTATTCGAACCATTACTTTGCACCGTGAGCGCGCCGGCAGACGTCGGCTTAATGGTGCTGCCAACCGTGACATCCGCACCGGTTACCGTCAGCGTCCGCGACGCCGTGCCGCCGGCAACCGTAAAGCCGTCGGCCTGCGAGGTCAGTGCCAGACTGTTGTAGGTACTGCCCGTGAAGACATTGCTGGCGTTGTTGAGGGTAACCGCATTGCTGTATGTACCCGAGAGGCCGGCACTTTGCAGCACACCACTGCCGTTAATGATCGCATTTGCTCCCACCTGCAAAATATTCGTGTAGTTAGTGCCGGCAAAATCCAGCGCAATGAAATTGTTGTTGGCAATGGTGGTCGGGTTTTCGAACTTCAGCGCTGCAATCGTATTGGTGCCGCCGCTCGTGCTGTGGCCAACCAACGTTATGTCGTGCCCGTCTACCTCAATCGAAGAACCGCCCGCGTTACTGTTGGTCACCGACAAACTCTGGGCGCTACTCGCAGATGTGTTCACGTACGTTTGGCCAAACGTACCCGTGCCACTCGCCAGAGTAATATTTTTGTTCGCCGCCACGCCCACATTCTGAACGGTCAAATCACCCGTATTACTGACCTGAAAAACGTTTGTCGAGCTGGTGCCGTTGTAGGTTTGCACATCGAGCAGATCGGCACTCTGCCCGTTTGCTCCCTGTATTACTGCCGCTACCGATCCAGTGGCCGCCGACCGGATGTTAAAGTTTGCGGTCTGCACCGACGTACCGTTTTGGATGTAATTGCCACTACCACTGGCGAGCGCGAAACCGCAGGCTGTGGCGGTTTGGTAGCAAACGGTCGCCGTTGCTGCGCCTGGATCTGGCAAAGTAATAGCCGTGGCCTGGCCAAAACTCGAGGCAAACGTTAAGTTTGCGGTGTTACTGCCGGTACCGCCAGTAAGTGACAGCGCGGTAGGCACGGCGGTAAGGCTCAAGCGGGGCGACATTTCTCCGTCCCAAGATGGCGTGCCGCTGGTGCCACCGATGTTCATAGTAAGCCACAACGGTTGGCCCCACGGGATCGCGGTGGTAGCGTTGGCAAACGCATTGTTGGTGCCCAAGCTTGCGGTCAAGTAGCCATTCACCACATGCACGTAGGTGCCGCCGGTTACCAACCAATCCTCGGTCCAGTTGGCAGTTCCACCGCTGGAGGCAGTGTAAATTTTGAACTCAACATTGTAATTGCCGTCGGCTACGATCGCACCGCTGTTGGTCATCAGCCGGGCCTGGAAGTTTATGGTCGGTGAAACAGCATGCGCTTTCCGGGCCGGCAGGTACAAACTGGCCAGGCTCGCCGCCAACACACCAGCCAACAGAACCGCTATAAGCGGCCTTACCACAAACTGCAGGTGGTGCGTTTTTGTTCGCATGTTTGTTGTTTGGTTGTGTTAGTTTGGTTTATTTGTTTTCCCGCCTATCCGTAGATAGACTTTGGAGCACCTTATCATTATGGGGTGACGATGGTAGCTCTCACAAGAGATAAAACAGTAGTTATGAGTTCACTGGTTAGTACATATTTTTGGCCAGGCGTCTATACGCTATCGATGTTTATACAACAACGATAAAAATATAACTTCCTGCGGTCGATCTTTTTGAAACTTTCTTAGGACTAAAGTAAGCAAAAGCACGATGTAAAAAAATCAGCAGGTTTCTGTACACTGCTGATTTTTCCACAGGGTCCCAACAAAATGTTAGGCAATTTTGGTGATTTTGATCGTCGTTTGGTGCTGGCGATGACCGCGCACTTTATGTACCCGCTTCTTGGCCTTGTAACGAATGGAAGTAACTTTGTCGTCTTGGACATCTTCGGCCACAATCTCGGCCGAAACCTTCACCTTAGCCACAGCTGGCGCACCGACACTCACGGTTTCGCCGTCGATCACGAGCAGCGGTTCAAATGTGGCGGTCTTATCGTCGGCGTGCAGCAATTCAACCTGCAGCGTTTCGCCTTCAGTTACCAGGTATTGTTTACCGCCCGTTGCAATGACTGCTTTTTTCATCTTCATTTGCTCTTTCAAGAATTTAGCTACCAAACGATAGTATCAGATCTGGGCCAATCTGTAAAGAGTTATAGCTCGTCTGCTAGCCGTACAAATACGCGGCGACTTCGGCCATGAGCGGCAACGGCACGCCCTGCCACATGCCAAGAATCGAACCGTTGTCGGCTAGCACCAAAATTGCCGGATACGACATAACGTCATACAGACTGGCCGTTGCTGCGCCGTCGCGTGTACTTAAACTCTGGAGCTCAAGCTTTTTGCCGAGGTCATGCTGCCGCTGAAAATCACGCGCAAATGACTCTACGTCGCTTGCGTGGTCGGAGTCTGGTCGGTAAAGAATAACCAGTTTCATCTAAGGTCGAGCATAGCATACGCTCCCCTGTCGTTCAACCGAACAAAAACCACCCGCTTTTTGGCGGGTGGTCTCTATAACTAGCCTTTTACGGCTAGCTACAGCCGGTTGTGGAACCGCAGCTGGTGCAGACATAGCAGCTGCCTGCCCGCTGGGTTTGGTTACCGCAATTGTAGCACATCGGAGCGGCTACATCAGCCGTGGGCGTCTTCGAGGTGTGCGCGGCGGCTGCAGTGCTGCCGGAACCGAAAGCTGTCTCGTCGCTGCTGCCAACCGTTGCTGCAGATTCACTCGCCGCAGCTACCGTTGTTGCCACCGCCTTGGCTTCGGCCACGCGCTCAGCTTCGACAATCTGTCCTTCCGGTGTCTGGTCATCGGTCAGCAGGCTGGTCTGGGCTTCGGAGGGCATATCGTCCAACGAAGCCAGGCCCAGCTCCAGCCGGTCGTCGAAGCTTAAGTAGTCGAGTGCCAAACGGCGGGCAATGTAGTCGGTGATAGAGCTGGCCGTGCGGATTTCCGGGTCATCGGTGATACCGCTCGGCGCGTAGCTGGTGCTCATCATGGCTTTTACAAAGCTCTTGAGCGGCACGCCATATTGCAAGCCGTGGCTAATGGAGATCGAGAACGCGTCCATCAGGCCGCGCAGCGTCGAACCTTGCTTCGAAACGCTCACAAAAACTTCGCCTGGCGTACCGTCCTCGTATTCGCCAACCGTAAAGAAACCTTTAAGGTCGGAAATGCGGAACTTGTACGTTTTAGCCGAACGGCGGCGCGGTAATGTGCGACGTACCGCTCCCTTCACAATAATGCGGTCGTTGACCGCCTCCGCGGCTGCAACCGGCGACGCGACCACCGCTGCTGCTGGCGCGGGCGCCTCTTGTTTCTTGTCTTCGGTCTTTTTGGAAGACAAAGGCTGCGCAACCTTGCAGTTATCGCGGTAAATGGCGATTGCTTTAATACCCATGCGCCAAGCATCGATGTGCAGTTGCTCGACGTCTTCCACGGTTACTTGCTCGGGCATGTTTACGGTCTTGCTGATGGCACCGGAAATGAATGGTTGCACTGCAGCCATCATCTTAACGTGACCCAGGTAATGGATGGCGTTGTCGCCTACGGCACAGGCAAATACGTCAGCGTGCTCGGGCTTGAGGTGCGGCGCACCCTTAATGGTGCTGTTGTCGTGAATGTACGCTACGATGTCGTTCGCCTGCTCCTCGGTGTAGCCAAGGTTTTTGAGGGCGCGAGGCACCGTTTGGTTCACGATAACCATACTGCCGCCACCGACCATATCCTTGTACTTAATGAGCGCAAAGTCTGGCTCGATGCCTGTCGTGTCGCATCCCATCATAAAGCCGATGGTGCCGGTAGGCGCCAGCACGCTGGCTTGTGAGTTGCGGATGCCGTACAGCTCGCCGAGCTCCACGGCTTCGTCCCAAGCACTGGCTGCGGCGCTCAGCAGCTCCTCAGACACCAAGTTAGCGTCAATTTTGGAGACTTTTGCACGGTGCATGCGCAGCACATTCAGCATGCCTTCACGGTCTTTGCGATAGCCGGCAAACGGACCGACACGGCGGGCCATTTTGGCGCTCGTGGCGTAGGCGTGGCCGGTCATCAGCGCGGTAATGGCAGCGGCGATCGCGCGGCCCTCATCGGAGTCGTACGGCAGGCCCATGGCCATGAGCAGTGCACCAAGATTAGCATAGCCCAACCCCAGCTCACGGTAGGCCTTGGCGTTTTTGGTGATTTTTTCGGTGGGGTATACGCTGTAACCAACCAAAATTTCCTGCGCGGTAAATACCAGCTCCACGGTGTGCCGGAATGCTTCAATATCGAAACTGTTGTCCTCGCGCAGGTATTTCAACAGGTTAATGCTCGCCAGATTACAGGCCGAGTGGTCGAGGTGCATGTATTCGGAGCATGGGTTGCTGCCGTTGATACGGCCGGCGTTGGGCGCGGTGTGCCAACGGTTAATGGTGGTATCAAACTGCATACCCGGGTCGGCACACTCCCATGCCGCTTGGGCAAATTCGCGGAATAGCTTCCGGGCCTTCACCGTTTTTACCGGCTTGCCGTTGGTTACGGCGCGCAGCTCCCAATCACCGTCTTCCAGCACGGCCTTCATAAAGTCGTCGGTCACGCGCACCGAGTTGTTGGCATTTTGGTACTGCACCGAAAAAATATCTTTACCGTCGAGGGTCATATCGAAGCCGGCCTCTTGCAGCACCCGCGCTTTGCGCTCCTCGATCGCCTTGCACCATATAAATTCCATGACATCCGGGTGGTCAACGTTCAGCACCACCATTTTGGCGGCGCGGCGCGTCTTGCCGCCGCTCTTAATGGCGCCAGCCGAAGCGTCGGCACCACGCATAAAGCTCAGCGGGCCGGAGGCCGTACCGGCGCTTTTACCGAGCGGCTCAACTGAGGAGCGGATCGGGCTCAAGTTTACGCCCGAGCCGGAACCGCCCTTAAAGATCATACCCTCGTCGTGGTACCAATTGAGGATTGACTCCATCGTGTCTTCAATGCCGAGAATAAAACAGGCGCTGGCCTGCTGGGCGCGAGCAGGCGCACCGATGTTAAACCACACCGGCGAGTTAAATGCCGCGCGCTGCGTCGCCAAGACATACTTGAGCTCTTCACGAAAGTCCTCCGCTTCAGCGTCGGTCCCAAAATAACCTTCCTGCATGCCCTCGCGCGTCACCGTGTCGACTACGCGGTCAATGAGGTCTTTGAGCGATGATTCACGCTCATCGGTGCCAGGCGTACCGGTAAAGTACTTCTGGGCCACAATGTTGATCGAGTTGAGTGACCAGCCCTCAGGAAATTCAATTCCTTTCTGCTCGAACACTATTTTACCCGTGGACGGATTCGTGATAAGCGAATCCTGCTGAGCCCACTTGAGCTGGTCGTACCCTTTTGTGCCGGGCTTTGTAAAAAGCCGCCCGAGCGTTAAACTGGTGGTTTGTCCCATAGTACCCTCACTTTTTTGCGGGGCAAAAAGTAGTCTCTCAAACTTTTTGCCGCAGCACCTTCCTTAAATTATGTTTTTTGGTTATTTATTTAGAGTTAAAGCGACCTGCTCTCAACTGTCGCCAGCTCTCCTCCGGCCGCAAAGCGGCTTCGTACTTATTTGTTATAGTACGGCCGGCGTGCGCGTGCAAGCACATTTGCCGAGAGAGAGCTGACGCTCTTATATGTTGAGAGGTTCGGTCTTCCGCTTGCGGATTTGCGACAACTCGCGCTCGAAACTTGCGATGTCCTTGAAACGACGATATACGCTCGCGAAGCGCACGTAGGCTACTTCGTTGAGAACGCTTAGGCGTTCCATGACCATGTCACCGACCTTGGCCGAAGGCACCTCGGGCTCACCGCAGGCATAGAGCTGTTGCTCGATGTCTGCCACGAGGCGCTCAAGTTGGACGTTGGTCACCGGCGTCTTTTCGCAGGCCCGGTACAATCCGGCGAGCAGCTTTTCGCGGCTAAAGAGTTGCCTGGTGCCATCGTTTTTTATAACAATAAGCTGTGGCCGCTCCAACCGTTCATAGGTGGTAAACCGATAGCCGCACTCCGGGCAAGCCCGGCGCCGTCGTATCGCTTCACCGTCGCCGGCATCGCGTGATTCGATCACTTTGGTGTCGCACGCCCCACATTGGCTACACTTCATGCGCACCTCCTATCCTTGTGTTTCTCAATGTACGATCACTATATATAGTGCTTGTGTTATAACAATAGCTCTATGTATAGCGCTATGCAAGAAAAATATAGTGTATTTTTTACGCTAGTTTACTTGTCTTTGTCGTCGTGTTCTTTGTGGCGCTTAGTAAGGCGGCGCAAGAAGGATGGCTTCTCGAGTTCGGCGTCAAGATCGGTTTGCAGCGTCGTTTGATCGTCATCGATAGTCTTCGGCGGCGCAGCGGACTCGGGCTCGTCTTTTTTATCGTCGTGGTCATCGAGTGTCCAAATGTTGGGCATGTGCGTGTCAGATTTAAAATCAGTAATGGCCTCGTGGTGTTCTTCGAGATCAGTATCGATTTGAGCCATGTCGTCGTCGGTTTTCGCGCTGGAGTCATCGTCGGTACCGGCAGATTGCATACGGCCCGCGGTCGCGTCAGCAGGAGCTTGGCGTTCGGTGTAGTATGAGGCATCAAAGCCGGTCGCCACCACGGTAATTATCACTTCTCCGTCCAGGTCGGGGTTAATCGTAGCGCCAAATATGATATTGGCTTCGGGGTCTGCTGCATTCGTAATAGTTTCAGCCGCAGAATTTATCTCATGCATGGAAAGATCATTGCCACCAATGACGTTAAACAAAATGCCTCGTGCGCCGTCGATCGACACTTCGAGCAGTGGCGATTCAATTGCCTGCTGCGCGGCTTGAATTGCGCGGTTCTCGCCAGCGGCACGGCCAATACCCATAAGGGCCGAACCGGCATTGCTCATGACCGCCTTTACGTCGGCAAAGTCGAGATTAATAAGCCCGTGCACGGTAATAAGGTCGGAAATACCTTGCACGCCTTGGCGCAGGACGTCGTCAGCGACTTTAAACGCTTCCAAAAGCGGCGTTTGCCGGTCGATAGTCTGCAACAGCCGGTCGTTCGGAATAATAATGAGCGTGTCGACAGATTGCCGGAGGTTATTGATAGCTATTTCTGCATTTTTGCGGCGCTTTTCACCCTCGAAAGCAAACGGTTTGGTTGCAAAACCGACTACCAAAATGTCCATCTCTTTGGCAGCCCGAGCCACCACATGTCCCGCACCGCTGCCGGTGCCACCGCCCGCACCAATGGTCACGAACACCATGTCGGCGCCTTCCAGTGCCTTCTTGATTTCGTCGATAGATTCTTCGGCGGCACGCTGTCCAACCATCGGGTCGGCACCAGCACCCAAACCGCGCGTTGCATCCTTGCCAATATGAATCTTTACCGGCGCCTTTGCATGATGCAAAGCCTGGGCATCGGTATTAATGACGATAAATTCCACGCCGTCCACGCCGGCTTCAATCATGCGGTTTACCGCAGCACCACCGGCACCACCGACACCGACCACTTTAATCCGCGCAAATGTTTCTATGGCTGGTGCAACTTGTGGCATTCACTCGCCCTCTCTTTAAGCGTTATAGATGCAGTATAGCGTAGCCTGCGGGCGAGTTCAATAAACTTGTTATACGGCCCGTAAGGCCGTATAACAAGCATGAGTAGTTTGTGTGTGCGGCTATTTAGCGGCGGAACCGGCGCAAAAGCGAATCGACAAAATGTAGTGTTCGGCCGCCATCCTGGTTACCATGCCCGCCTTCCACCTCTGGGACAAGCAGCATGTCGAGCAGCATGAGCCCCACGGCCGTGCAATAGGCGGGATCCGCAACCGTGTCGATAAGCCCGCTGAGCGGCTGTAGCTTGCCCACGCGCGCGGCCAGTTGCAGTTGTTGTTTGGCAAATTCGGCAATACCGGGCAACTTGGCCGTGCCCCCAACCAGCACTACCCCGCCCGGCAACTTGTGGGCACGGTGAATGCGTGCTAATTCTTTATCGACATATTCAAAAAGTTCTTCTACGCGCGCCTCAGTCACCATAGCAATATCTTCGACTTTAAAAATGTGATCTTGATTGTGCATTTTGATGCGCACGTCACGTTTCGCCGGCGTTTGCAGCAGTCCGGCATGCTGTACTTTTACCGCTTCGGCAATATCAAGGTCGGTTTTAAGCCCGATGGCTAAATCGTTGGTGATGTGCTGGCCGCCAATCGGCAATACCGACACATGCTGTACCTCGCCATCTTCCAACACCACCATATTAGTTGTGCCCGCCCCAATGTCCAGTAGTACGGTGCCTGCTTCCTTTTGCTGGCGCTGCAGTACGGCTTCGGCAGCCGCAAGACTTGAAAGCGTTCGGTTGTGCGCCTCCAGCCGAGCCTTATCGAGCGCCATCTCCAAATTGCGTAAATTAGGCGTTGCCGCGGTGACGATGTGCGTGTCTACTTCGAGCCGCACGCCGTGCATGCCAACCGGATCTTTAATGTTATCCTGGCCGTCAAGGCGATAGTTCTGGGCAAAAACCTGTATAATTTCGCGGTTGCTGGGCAGCTGTACGATAGTGGCAGCTTCTTCCACCCGCAGCCGGTCTTCCGGAGTAATCTCACGGTTGGCGGTACTGATGGCAATAACACCCTTGGAGTTCAAACCGCTCACGTGCGATCCGTTGATGTTTACCGTAGCGCCGGTCAGCTTCATGCCGCTTAAGCGCTCGGCCTCGGTAAGCGCCTGCGCAATGGCATCGGCGACATCCTCTATGTGCACTACCACACCCTTACGCATGCCGAGGTTCGGCGCGCTACCATGCCCCACAATCGAAAGTTTGCCCGGGTTATTTTGGTCGATTACACCTACGACACAGCGTACTGTGCCGGTGCCGACATCGAGGCCAACATATGGCGTAACAGCTTGAGAGCCATGCATATAGATGCAGTATACCGCTTACCCTTGTGTGTAGGCAAGTCGGCCAGCGGGCCGCGTCGGAATACTACACAAAGAATAATAAATATTGTATAATATACCTATGCATTCTCTCTCACAGCGCGTTAGGTGTGCCGTTGAAAACCCTGGAGCCATCGTCATGACAGCCGACGGTAATCTTTCACCCTCATTAACCGCCGAAAGAAATCCCCACATCGTAGACCTACCCGCCGACATTCATGTAGAACCAGACCATTTTCGCTTTCGGAGCGTACGAGAAGGCGTTACCGTTCCGCCATGGCACATTATTGCGCACGATGTTAGGGAAATGCCTCTCATAGTAACGGAGCTAGCCCGACAGCAGAACCTGACACCTGAGCAAACTACCGCCTGGGAAGAGCAGGCTAGACAAAATGTTATTCACGAGAGACGACATCTAGAAGCTGCTAACAGTCTAGATTATGAGGCCTTCTCTGGGGTGTACTTTGGGGTAGCTGCGGCTCTCGGAATTATGGCATGGTGGCCAAGTACATGCGTCAAAGGAGCTCATACAAAACTGGACTACGCCACTATTCTGGCAATGCCCGACACACCTTCGGCAGTTGATGTGCACTTCTACCGTATTCTTGGATACGAAAATATAGCAGACATTGCCCTGCGAGGGATCAAGCGGGGTCTGCCCTGCACGCCGCTCTCTTATAAACCGTTATAGCTGGGTGAGAATTTCGCAGCCGGTAGAAGTGACCAGTACGGTGTGTTCAAATTGAGCAGACCACGATCCATCGGCCGTATAAAGCGTCCAGCCGTCCTTCGCCTGGTAAATGGCCGGATCGCCCAGCGTGGTGATTGGTTCGATCGCAATCGTCTGTCCCGCTTTGAGCACCATACCCGTGCCCGCGCGGCCGTAGTTGGGAATTTCCGGATCTTCATGCAGTTCGTGACCCACCCCGTGCCCCACCAGTTCCCGTACAATGCCCAGGCGATGCTTGCGCAGCGTCCGCTCAATGGCGGCCGAGATATCGCCCACATGACAACCGGCGCGCACCACCCCAATGCCTTCGCGCAGCGCCCGCTCGGTTCCCTGGATGAGCCGTGCGGTGTCCGGGGTGGTTTTACCACCTACGCACACGCTTATGCCGGCATCGGTAATCATTCCTTTGTGCTTCACGCCGAAGTCAAAATTCACCACATCGCCCGCCTCAAACGGCCGGGTACCGGGAATGCTGTGCTGCACTTGATCGTTCACCGAAATGCAAATAATATCCGGGTAACCGTAAAAGCCAAGAAAGGCAGGCTCGCCGCCCAAGCGTTTTAGTTCGGCGCGGGCGAGCAGCGACATATCTTGCGGGGTCAGGCCGGGCTTGCACTTGTCTTTCATGAGTTGCAGCACGGTCGCCAGCATGCGGCCGCTCTCCCGCATTGCCGCAATCTCAATTTCGGTTTTCACCGTGCTTGTCATATCGCCTACTTATCGATGCAGTCTAAAATCGCATCGTGCACCGTGCGCGGCTCCTGAGCAGCATCGATATCGCACACCGTGGCGCCCTCTTTTTTGAGGTGCTCGATAATGGGTAATGTCACCGTACGGTACTCGCTAAAGCGCTGAGCAATGGCTTCTTCGGTATCATCTGGACGGGCACGGTCGAGCAACCGGGAACGCACGACGTCCTCGGAAGCCGTGAGATGAATGACGGCGCTCAAAGCAAAACGGCCTTTGTGCACCTGTTCGAGCAGCCAATCGGCCTGCGGCACGGTGCGCGGAAAACCATCGAGCACAAACTCTTGCTTGGTGTCGATAAGCTCGAGCACCTTGTCCATGAGGTTGATCATTTCTTCGTCGCTGAGCAGTTTGCCCTGCAGCATTTCGTGGCGGCGCTTCCCCGTCACCAGTACGCGCAAAATTTCGCCGGTAGAAATCCAGGCGTAACCGTGCTCGTCGGCTAAAATTTTACCTTGCATGCTTTTGCCGGCACCGGCAACACCCATCAGGATGATCATGAAACGGACAACCTTTCTTTTACTGCCGCTGCAACGCGGGCTCCGTCGGCAGCGCCATTTGACTTCTCTTTTACCTTACTAATCACTTGGCCCATGGCTTGCGGCGTGGACGCACCAAGCTCTTTTACAACGGCGTCTACCAGTTGTTTGAGCTCGTCGTCGGACAGTTGCTTTGGCAAATACGATTCAATAACGCGCTTTTCGGCAAGCTCGGCCTCGGCGCGTTCGGCGCTGCCGCCTTTCGTGTAGAGGTCGGCGCTCTCCTGACGTTTTTTGGCTTCTTTGGCCAGAAGCGCAGTAATCTCTTCGTCGGGCAAACCCGTATCACGGCTACCAGCAGCCACTTCGGCATACAAAATAACACTCTTCAGGCCACGTAGCGTGGTAGCAAGCGACTTATCACCGGCCAGGAGTGCTTTTTTCAAGTCCTGGTCAATACGCTCTTTCAGCATCGCCTACCGTTGACCGAGTTTTATTTTCTTAAGCTTGAGCGCCTTGCGCTGGGCACGAATAATCGCCTTGTTGCGACGTTCGCGCTTGCTGATGGGCTTCTCAAAAAACTGGGCTTGCTTTACGACGGCAATAACGCCGGCTTGCTGCACCTTGCGGTTAAAACGCCGCAGGAGGTTTTCGAGCGACTCTTTGTTGTCTTTACGGGTAACTTGTATCATATCGGTTTTATTCTAGCGTAACAGGGGTTTATTTGCAAGTAGCTATACCATTTGCTTCTTTTGGGCGGCGCGCTGCGACTTCAGCACGATGCTTTGCAGTTCCTTAAAGATAGCGAACTGCTTGTTGGTGTGGTAGATTTTAGTGTTTCCCTGCTTTTCCGAAATCAGGAAACCGACTTTTTCGAGACGTTTGAGTTCGCGCTGAATATTACCGGCATCTTCTTTAATGAGCTTCGCCAGCCCGCGCACGTGGGTTTTGAAATCGGGATATTTGGCATAGATAACAATAATCTTCCGCCGAACTCGTGATGTGATGAATACGTCTAACATAAGCCCCTATTGTCATTCGAACAACGTACATACGAGTATAGCCGAGCCGCGATAGGTTTTCAACTCATTTTGCCGATTTTGCTCATAAAACCCCTATAATGCAAGCATGGGATATATTGAGGTGCTCGTCGCCGATCAAACATATCACGGCAACGAACCGCTGACTTATGCGGCAGATCTATCGCTGCCCCGCGGCCAGCTGGTGACCGTGCCCTTGCGTAGTAAACAGGTGCTTGGCGTCGTCATGGGCACGGTTAAGGAACCCCATTTTGCTGTCAAAACGATGAGCGAGCGGATAGCTGCGCCACCCCTCCCTCCTACGCTTCTCTCCTTGCTGGAGTGGATGCGGACGTATTACCCCGCGCCGCTGGGCATTACCACGCAACTCTTTCTACCGAAGGGCGTGCCCAAAAAACCCTTTAACGCTTCCCTGCCTGAAGGGCCGAAGCCAGCATTACCGCCCCTCACTACAGAGCAACAGTCCGCGATCCGGCAACTTGCCGGTCCCGGCCTCCATTTACTGCACGGCGAAACCGGCAGCGGCAAAACGCGGGTGTATATTGAGCTTGCCCGGCAGGCGTTGGCCAAAGGAAAATCGGCCATTATTTTAACGCCCGAGATCGGCCTCACCTCGCAACTGGCGAGCGATTTTGCCGCAGTGTTTGGCGAGCGGGTGCTCGTTGTGCACTCCGGTCTGACGGATGCGGCGCGCGAACGTCTATGGTTTGCGACGCTCAATGCGCAGCAGCCGCTCGTTGTTATTGGGGCGCGCTCAGCGCTATTTAGCCCGCTGGCGCATGTCGGACTCATGGTAGTAGATGAAGCCCACGAGACCGCCTACAAACAAGACCAAGCGCCCTATTACCACGCTACTACGGTCGCAGCGAAACGGGCCAGTCTTGAACAAGCGACGCTCGTCCTGGGTTCGGCCACGCCGCTGGTCAGCGATTATTACATTACGCAGGCAAAACAACGGCCGCTGGTACGGATGCTGCAGCCGGCCATTGCCAGCGATTTCAGCCCCAAGCAAGTCCGGATTGTCGATCTGCGAGATCGCGGCCAATTTACAAAAAGCTCGTTTTTATCGAGCACGTTGCTAGAGGCAATGGCCGGCGCATTAAAAAATCAGGAGCAAACACTGTTATTTTTGAATCGTCGCGGCACTGCCCGTGTGATCTTCTGCGACGCCTGCGGTTGGCAGGCCGCCTGCCCGCACTGCGATTTGCCCCTGGTTTACCATGGCGACGCTCATATCATGCGCTGCCATAGCTGCGAATATAAAACGAGTGTGCCGCCGAGCTGCCCGGTATGCCACAACGCTTCTGTCGTCTTTAAAAGCATTGGTACCAAGGCAGTTGCCGATGAAGCGGCGCGTCTGTTCCCTGGCGCGCGCATTATGCGCTTCGATACCGATAACAAAAAAGGCGAGCGCATCGAACAGCATTACGATGCGGTTCGCCGCGGCGAGGTAGATATTTTAGTCGGCACGCAAACGCTCGCCAAAGGACTCGACCTGCCGAAGCTGAGCCTCGTTGGCGTGGTGATGGCCGATACAAGCCTGTATTTCCCCGACTTTACCGCACAGGAGCGCACCTACCAGCTACTCAGCCAGGTTTTGGGAAGGGTCGGCCGCGGACACCGCTTTGGCCAAGCTGTCGTCCAAACGTATAATCCCGAGAGCCCGCTACTGCAGGCAATACTCGGCAAGCAATGGGATCTATTTTACCAGGCTGAGCTGCAGGAGCGCCGCACGTACAACTTCCCGCCTTTTTGCTATCTCTTGAAATTGAGCTGCCGACGGGCCAGCGTCCGCAGCGCGCAAACCACGAGCACCCAACTCGCCGAACAGCTCACCAAACAGCATCCGCGCGTGCAGGTCGAAGGCCCCGCTCCTGCCTTCCATGAAAAGGTTCAGGGCAAGTTTACCTGGCAACTTATTGTAAAAGCCCGGCAGCGATCCGAACTGGTGACAATTATCCACGATCTGCCAGCCAACTGGTCGTACGACATTGATCCCATGAATCTGTTGTAATTATCTCTGTTCGTCCGGTATACTTGAGGGCACATGACCAAAGACGACATTATCACCTTGCCCAACCAACACCTCCGCGAACGATCTAAAAAAATCGGCATTGTCACCCCCGAAGTTACGCAGCTCATCGAAAATATGAAGTCGGCGACCATCGATTGGGAAGATAGCCGCGAGCACGAAGTTGGTGTCGCCCTCGCCGCGATCCAAATCGACCAGCCGCTGCGTGTCATCGTCATCCGTAACGATTTTGACAACAAAGATGACAAATCGTTCACGGTATTCATCAATCCGGTCATTACCAAGTACGAGGGTGAAATAGAGGAAGATTATGAAGGCTGCCTCAGCGTGCCGGACGTATACGGCAAGGTTCCCCGCTATCACAAAGTGCGCGTCCGTGCCCAAGATGCGTCCGGCCGCGAGTTCCGTATTACCGCCGAAGGCTTTTTGGCACGCGTTTTCCAGCACGAAGTTGACCACACCAACGGCATCGTGTTTATAGACCATATCAAGGACAACCCCAAAGCATTCTTCAAACTGCAAGAAGACGGCAAGTTAGAGCAACTTAACTATGAAACAGATGTCCGAACCAATCGTCTTCTTTGGTAGCGGTCCGGTTGCGGCCGAAAGCCTGCGGCTGCTCGCACAAAAATTTCCTATTGAGGCGGTAGTGACCAAGCCGCGGCCGCCGCACCACCGCGGCGATGTGCCCGTGCTGGCCTTGGCCGAAAAACTTGGGCTCACCACTCACACCATAAGCAGCAAAGCCGAGCTCGACGAGCTCTTTGCCCACTCGCCCGTCAAGGCGCGGCTGGGCATACTCATCGACTTTGGTATCATCGTGTCGCAAATGGTTATCAATTACTTCCCCCTGGGTATTATTAACAGCCACTTTTCCATTCTGCCGGAGTGGCGGGGCGCCGACCCGATTACTTTTGCGATTTTAAGCGGCCAGAAACAGACCGGCGTGAGCCTGATGTTTTTAGTGGCGGCGATGGACGAAGGTCCGCTGCTGGCCTACGGCGAATACAACATTCCGGAAGGATGTACCACACCTGAACTTACCGATGGGCTCATTACCCTCAGCGATGCCCTGCTGGCGCACGAAATTCCGCGCTATTTGGAAACCGCCGATGAGACCGGGCCACACGGCGCACCGCAAACGATAACCGGGCGCGAGGTTTCATATTCGCGCAAGCTCACCAAAGAAGACGGCATACTCGATTGGCATAAATCCGCAGCCGCGCTGGAACGCGAAATCCGCGCATTTAGCGGCTGGCCCAAAAGCCGGGCCACGCTCGGCAAGATTGATGGGGTAATAACTCAGGCCCACGTGATCGACGAAGGGGGTACGCCGGGTACGCTTGCCACTATAAATGGTCAGCTCGTAGTACGCTGCGGCGAGCAGAGTCTGGCTATCGATCGCCTGAAGCCAGCCGGCAAGCAAGAAATGACCGGCCAAGCATTCCTGGCCGGCTATACAAAGCAACTACCGCTTTAATATTGCTGAGGCGGCTGTTGCCACGATTGTTGCGGGTTTTGGTCTTGCGGCTGACCCTGTGGGTCTGGCTGACCAGGCTGAGGAGAAAACGGTGTTTGCAGGCCGCCCCCACCGGGCATGCCGGGCATCGGCCCCATTGGAGCTGGCTGCTGATAACCCGGCGCAGGCATCGGAGGCTGCGGTGGCATAGGGTTAGCTCCTGGCTGGCTATATGGTTGCGACTGCACAGGGTTCAGAGCCGGACCGGCGGACATGGGAGGTTGCGGCGCAGGTCCGAATGGCTGCGGCTGCAGGGTTGCTGCCGGATTGGCTCCCGGATTGTATTGCGGCTGCCCCTGAAAGCTGTTTGGAGGCATGGGCTGCCCCGGCGGAGTCGGACCAGGGGCTGGCATGCCACCATTTCCGCCGCCGGTGCTCGCCGCTAAAATATGCGGCGCCACCTGACGAATCTCATTCTTTAGAACGTCAAATTCGCTCGCCACCACATCTTTGTAATTGGGAAAATTACGCTCGAGCCACTGCAACGCGCCGGCTTCGTCGTTGCGGTCGATAAACTGCTCAAACTCGCTCAGCTGCGCGTCGCTCATCTGCTCGGCAAGCTTCATTCCAACGCGCATTTCAAGCGTTTCATAAATGTGCGCCAACAGTTTTTTCTTCTCTTCGGGAGGCAAATGAGCAAGGCCAAGTTCTTGCAGTAAGTCATCGTCGAGCTTAATCATGTACGCAATTTCCTCTCTACGTTCATTCTAACATGTTTGGCGAAAGCAAAACTACAGCTTGCGCGTTACTGTTTCACGGGTAAAGACTTCGATGTGATCGCCTTCTTGCAAATCTACCCGTGCCTCGGAATGGAAGCTGAGGCCGCACATCTCACCCTCTAATACTTCTTTTACGTCTTGCGGGCCGCGCTTCAGGTTGGTTATTTGCACTTCGGCCAGCTGTTGGCCGTCACGCATAATGTGCGCCAGCGCTGGGGTCACCAGCCGCCCTTTCGTCACTTCGCCGCCACAAATTACTTCCGTCTTGGTCGTCTTGAAAAGAGCGCGCACGACGAGCCTGCCGAGTTCTGTCTCGACCACCTCTGGAGCGAGCAATTTGCTCAACTCTTCCTTAACGTCGTCGATAAGCTCGTAAATGATGTTATACAGTCGGACTTCTACTTTGTCGCGGGCTGCCAGGCGCTTCACCGCAGGTGGCGCAATAACGTTAAAGCCGTAGATCACGGCACCGCTTGTGCCTGCCGTGTGCACATCGTTATCGGTTATCGAGCCGACGCCGGAGCTTACCACACGTACGGCGACTTCCTCGGTGTCCAGCCCTTTCAAACTATCAATAACAGAGGTGAGCGAGCCTTGTACATCGGCTCGCACAATAATATTCAGTTCGGTCACCTGGTTGTTACGGTTGATGATGCGGATGAGCTCACTGCTGCTCATGTCGCCGGTAGCGCCGGCACTCCGCTTCTGAACGGCAAGCTGCCCAGCCTGGGCGCGCGCAATTTTTTCATCTTTCACCACATGGAAGGCGTCGCCAAATTCCGGCAAAGCCTTGAACCCGGCGATAACAACCGGCGTCGAAGGGCCAGCCGTTTTAATCGGCTTGCCATCGGTGGTCTCGAGCGTACGAATTTTAGCGTACGTTGTGCCGGCGACAACAAAATCGCCCAGACGTAAGGTGCCTTCCTCAACCAGCGCATGAGCCACCGGACCACGGCCCTGTTCAACATGCGCTTCAATAACCAGTCCGGTTGCCGAGCCATCCACCTCAGCGCGGAAGTCCTCCACGTCGGCTACCAAAAGGATCATGTCCAGGAGGCCGTCTATGCCCTGCTTGGTCTTAGCCGACACCTCAACAGCCACGGTGTCGCCGCCCCACTCCTCAACCAACAGGTTTTGCTCTGCCAGCTGCTGCTTCACGCGGTTCGCGTCGGCGCCTTCTTTATCGACTTTGTTAATAGCCACAATAATTTTCACGCCGGCCTTACGCGCGAAACGGATCGCCTCCAGTGTTTGCGGCTTAATGCCGTCATCGGCGGCCACCACAATAATGGCAATATCGGTGAGGTGCGCGCCATGTTCCCGGATAGCGGCAAACGCCTCGTGCCCGGGTGTATCTAAAAAGGTAATCGCCCGGCCGTTATGCAAAATTTGGTAGGCCGAGATGTGCTGCGTAATGCCCCCCGCTTCACCTTTCGCTACCTGCGCGCCGCGAATAGCGTCCAGCAAGCTTGTCTTGCCGTGGTCGACGTGCCCCATCACCGCCACTACCGGAGGACGAGTAACCGCCTTGTCGCTGGTGCTATGCCGTTCGGTGCGCGTTGGCAGCTGTACTTCTTGCTGCGTATGCGTCAATTCAACGTCCAGGCCAAGCTCTCCTACGATAATCTGCGCCGTATCAAAGTCGATACGCTCGTTTACCGTGGCCATCACGCCGTTTTTCATAAGTTCGCCAATGAGGCGGGTTACCGGCAATGCCAATTTCTCGGCTAGAGTGCCGACAGTGATCATATCGTCGATTTCGATCGTCCGTGCCACTACCGCACTCCTTTCTGCCGACTATCGGCGTTGTTATTAACTACATACTATTTAGCGTTTTTGAGGCTCAGGGCAATTTTACGGGCATCTTCATCGATGTCGAGTACCTTGAACTGCTTCTTTTCGTTGAGCTTGAAGATCTGCTGCGGGTCAACGGTTTCGTCGTCGCTCATTTCTGAAACGTGCACGAGCGCTTCCACGCTGGGCGAAAGCTGCACAAATGCGCCGAACGGAGTGATACGGGTAATTTTACC
>DATGEW010000006.1:0-4624 GCA_035309745.1 Saccharimonadales bacterium (SeqCode) | reverse complement strand
GGCAGGAGGCGCTGCGCATCCGCGACCAGCTGGGCGCACCAAACGTTTCGGCTGCGATGGTGGCGGCGAGCGTCGTGCGCAACGTACCGAGTGTGGACCATTTATTGGCTCCGCAGCGCATTGGTGCCGATGACATGCTGGCTGGTGCGGCCTGGTACCAGCATCTTATGGATGTGTTTGCCGAGCGGCGCAAGCGCCGGCACGACGGCGGTATCGGGCGTGATTGGGCGTTCGGGTATACCCCGCTGCTGTCGCAGTTCGGGTTTAATATCAGCGAACATATTACCTATAGCGGGCTGCTGAAGTACGACCTGCCGAGCCACCAAAATATCGAGCAGCAGATGCTTCACGTGCTATCGCAGGGCGGCCGCCACAACGCGACACTGGTAGGCGGTTTGGGCGCTGGCAAGTCAACAATTGTGCAAGGGCTGGCCAAAAAGTTGCTGGACGGCGACTCGCAGGTTCCCGCTTCGCTTCATTATCACCAGGTAATTGCGCTTGACCCGAGCACGCTCATTGCCGAAGCCAAGGGCCGCGGCGAGTTGGAAGATTTGGTGCAGCACCTTTGCTACGAAGCGCTGCGCGCCAAAAACATCATTTTGTTTTTGGACGACGCGCAGTTGTTTTTTGAAGAGGGCAGCGGATCGGTGAATCTGACGAACGTTTTGCTGCCATTCCTGGAAGGCGGCGCACTGCGCATTATTTTGGCCATGGATGAGCAGCGCTGGCTCAAAATTTCGCAGGCGACGCCGGGACTTGCACAATATCTAAACCGCATCATGGTGCAGCCGACGAACGAGCAGGAAACCATGCTGGTTATGGAAGACCAGATTTTGGCGCTGGAATACCAACAAAAAGTGCTGTACACCTATCAGGCATTGGAGTCGGTGTACCGCTTAAGCAGCCGGTACATGAGCGAGCAGGTTATGCCCGGCCGCGCGTTGAAGTTGCTGGAGGCGGCGGCCAATTGCGCAGAAGACGGGCTGGTGACGCACCACTCGGTAGAGCAGGCCATTGAGCAAACGCAAGGCGTAAAGGTCGGCACCGCCGATTCGGCTACCGAACGTCAGACACTGCTGAACCTCGAACAGCTCATTCACGAGCGCATGATTAACCAGACACGTGCGGTGCAAGTGGTAAGCGATGCGCTGCGCCGTGCCCGCGCCGGCGTCCGCTCCACCACCCGGCCAATCGGCACGTTCTTATTTTTGGGGCCAACAGGCGTCGGCAAAACAGAGCTGGCCAAAAGTGTGGCCGCCGTATTTTTTGGCGGCGAAGATCACCTGGTGCGGCTCGACCTTAACGAATTTTCCGGCACTAACGACGTCGCCCGGCTCATCGCCGACCCGGCGCAGGACTCCCGCAGCCTTACCGCGCAAATTGCCAGAAATCCTTTTAGCGTCGTGCTGCTGGACGAAATTGAAAAGGCCCATCCCAACGTGCTTAACACCTTGCTGCAACTGCTGGACGAGGGTATTTTGCGCGATGTGAACAACCGCGAGGTATCCTTCCGCGACGCGGTTATTTGCGCCACCAGTAACGCCGGCGCCGACCGCATCCGGGCGCACATCGAAGCCGGCGAAAAACTGGAGCAGTTTGAAGAGCAGTTCACCAACGAGCTCATTAGCGCTAATATTTTCCGCCCTGAATTTTTAAACCGCTTCGATGAAATTGTGCTGTTCCGTCCGCTCACGCCGGATGAACTCGTGCAGGTTATCGACCTCATGCTGAAGGACGTGAATAAAAATCTGGCGACGCAAAAAGTGTCGGTAGTGGTAGACGCCGAGGCCAAGAAGATGCTGGTGAGTGAGGGGTACGACCCGCGCCTCGGCGCTCGTCCGATGCGCCGCGTGGTGCAGCGCGTGGTAGAAAATATTGTGGCTAACCAAATGCTGGCTCAAACAGTCATGCCCGGCCAGCAAATTCATATCACCGCCGCCGACGTTCAAACCATGCTCGCCCGGAGCCGCACGCAGTAGTTATTTTTTAGCCGGATCAAGATGAGCGCGGAGCGCGTTGAAGATGACGACGACGTCTACCAGTTCCTGTATTGCAGCGCCGTAAATGGGCAGAAATTTGCCGGTGGCGAAGATGAGCATCAGGCCCACGCTGAGGCCAATGCCTACAAAAATACTCTGCTTGGCAATTTCGAAGGTGTGCTTGGCAATTTCGACGCCGGTAGCCACGCGGCCCAACTCGTCTTGCATAATGACGATATCGGCCGATTCGCTGGCTGCGGTCGATCCTTTTGCGCCCAAGGCGATGCCTACGTCTGCGGCGGTGAGTACCGGCGCGTCGTTGACGCCATCGCCCACAAATGCCACTGGCCGCAGTGTCTCGCCTTCGATGGTGTGGAGCTTGTCGGCGGGCAGGGCGCTATACACGACCTTGCCGATGCCGAGCGTTTTGGCAGCTGCTTTTGCTGCGGTTTCGTTATCGCCAGTTACGAGTAAAAAGTTTTGTACGCCGGCTGCTTTGAGCTGGCTGAGCGTGCGTTTGGCGTCGTCGCGCAGCTCGTCGCTAAAGGTGATCACGCCCGCCAACTTACCACCGATGGCCACGAATGTGGCCGTGGCACCCTGTTTGTTGGGGTCAAAGTCACTCGGGAGTGCCACGTTGTACGCTTCCAGTAAGCTCAGCCGGCCCACCAGCACTTCACCGCCCTGCACGGTTGCCACCAAGCCCTTGCCCGCTTGTTCGCGCACGCCTTTCGTCTTGACCAATTTGGCGTGTTCGCCCGCCGCTTTGGCGACGATGGCGGCGGCCAGCGCGTGGTTGGAATGCTGTTCGACGCTCGCAGCGATGCCGAGCACTTGCGTGCGTTTAAAGCCGTGATAGGTGGTAACTTTGTCGGCTTTAAGCTCGCCCTTGGTGAGTGTGCCGGTTTTGTCGAACGCAAAGGTGCGGGCGAGCGCCAAGCGTTCCAAACTTGACCCTGTCTTGACGATAATGCCGTGCCGGCTGCTGCGGCTCATGCCCGAAATAATGGCAATGGGTGCTGCCAAAATGAGCGGGCAGGGCGTAGCCACCACCAGTACTTCTAAGAAGCGGATAGCGTGCCCGCTCAACACCCACGCCGCAATGGCGATGGCGAACGATACGACGGTAAAGGGGATGGCGTAGCGGTCGGCCAGGCGCACAAACGGCGCGGGATTGGCTCCGGCGGCCCGCACCAAACGGACAATCTGTTCGTACTGGCTGTCTGCGGCTGCGTGCAGGGCTTTGGCTGTGATGGCGCCATCCAGATTGACTGAGCCGCTCATAATCTGCTGACCTGGTGTTTTCACTTCGGGCGCGCTTTCGCCGGTGAGGCTCGACTCGTCGAAGCTAGCCTCGCCCTCGATAATTTCGGCATCCACCGGCACAACTTCGCCCGGCCTGATCATAATTTTGTCGCCGACCTGGACTTCATCCACCGCCATGTCGAGCTGCTTGCGCCCACGCAGCACATGGGCTTTTTGCGGCGCGCGAGCCAGCAGCGCTGCCAGCTCTCCTTGCGCCCGATGTTCGGCGTAATCTTCCAGCGCTTCGCCGCCAGTGAGCATCAACACAATGACCATGCCCGCCCAGTATTGTTTCATGAGTACGGAGGTGACAATGGCCGTCGCCGCCAGCACGTCCACGCCATACGTGCCGGCCTGCAAGTCGCGCACCATGCCCACGATAAGCGGGATGGTCTCCAGCAGCGCCGTTACGCCCAGGATCCAGTGCGCCGCCGTATGCAGGCCGGCGACGTCGAGCGGCAAGGCCACAAGCGACGCCAAAAGCGCACCAGTAAACAAGTAATACTGTCGAACAGCAAACAAAAATCTCTTCATGATTATAAGTATAGCAAGCGCCCGTACTTAGTGGGCAGGCGAGGAAATAAACCGCGGCCGGGCAACCTGACCTTGCCGGTGAAGCAAGGCGCGAGCCTTTTTACGTTTTTGGATGCCGTGGAGCGTTGCCGCGACAATTTCGGCCGCTACGTTTACCCCGGTAACACGTTCGATACCAAAGCCCGGGCTGCTGTTAACTTCCAGCACAAGGGGGCCGCGCTCTGCGCAGTAAATAAGGTCGACGCCGGCACAACGAGCGTCCAAGAGTCGTGCGGCGCGCAGCGCCATTTTCTTCTCCGCTGCTGACGGTGTATAGGGTGCGCCCTCGCCGCTGAGGCTGATGTTGGCCCGAAAGTCATCCATGCTGGTCCGGCGCATCGCGGCTACGACTTTGCCGCCGACGATGACGAGGCGCACATCGGAACACCCAGCTTTAGAAATCTGAGTTTGGATAAACTCCTGCGCCATGACTGGAATATGATTCACTGCAAAACCTTCAATAATGGAGCGCGCCGAAGCGTACGAGTCGCCGCGCACCACGCCAAGCCCATGTGTTCCGATGAACGTTTTGATGATGGTGGGCTGTCCGTTACCGGCGCCGATGATTCTCAGCAGCCCGCTCGGCTGCAACTGCTGCGCTTCAATGCCGGTGGGTGCGGCGCTTTCCGGTGTCGGCACCTCGCCTTTATGCAGGATGAGCTGGCCTTTCAGTTTGTGCTTGGTAAGCTCGATGGCCGCCGGGCTCAGCAGGCTGTATGCGCCATTCGACAGCAAGGTTTGCAGCACCAGTTCTGCTTGAGTAACAG
>DATGEW010000005.1:0-4087 GCA_035309745.1 Saccharimonadales bacterium (SeqCode) | reverse complement strand
GATGCCGGGGGTCAACCAAATTCAGGTGAATGCCGACGTGGGGTTGACCTTTGCCAACGGTTTGCGCAGCATCCTCCGCCAGGACCCTGATGTAGTAATGGTGGGGGAAATCCGCGACAAAGAAACCGCCGAGCTGGCCGTGCAAGCCTCGCTCACCGGTCACCTGGTATTTAGCACGCTGCACACCAACAGCGCCGCCGGCATCCTGCCGCGTCTTTTAGACATGGGGATTGAGCCGTTCCTCATTGCCAGTACGGTGCGCACGGTAATCGGTCAGCGCCTGGTGCGGCGCATTGGTGCCAACTCCGAAACGTACGAATCTAATAAGGTCGAGACGGAAGCGATACACGCTACGGTCGGCCATCTGCTGCCTAAAACCCAAGAAGAGGTCGCCAAATTTGCCGAGGATCTTGGGTATAAGACCTTGCCACTGCAGGGCCAAAGCGCTTATACTTTAACCAAGGGCAAAGATAGCCCCGAAGCGCCCGGTGGGTACAAGGGTCGCATGGGTATCTACGAGGTGTTCAGTATTACTGAGCAGATCCAAGACCTCATACTCAAGCGAGCGACCAGTGCCGAAATCCAGAAGGTGGCCCAAGCTCAAGGCATGGTCACGATGCGCGAAGATGGCTATCTCAAGGCTCTCGCAGGGTACACGACGCTTACCGAAATAAACCGCGTAGCGAGCGCCGGTAGCGCCTAAAAGAAAAGTGGGAGACATGCAAGGGTTACCAAGAATCGAAGTTCTGCTGGAAGAGGTCGTCAAGAAAAAGGCGAGCGACCTGCACTTACAAGTTGGCCTGGCGCCGATGCTCCGCGTGGATGGGGCCTTGCTCCCGGTTGCTGGTGCCGATGTGCTCAGCGACGAGGCGGTAGAAACGCTCATTTTTGCCATTTTAGACGAAGACCAGAAGCAGATTTTGTTAAAAGACAAAGAGTTTGACTTTAGCTTTGCCTTTGGCGATCTGGGCCGGTTCCGCGTCAATGCTTTCCATGAACGGGGTAATTTAGCTGCTGCGCTTCGCCTCATACCCAACGAAATTTTGAGCATCGAGCAGCTCGGGCTGCCGCCTATTGTAAGCAAATTTGCCGATTATCCGCGCGGGTTGGTGCTGGTGACCGGGCCGACCGGCTCCGGCAAAAGCACCACGCTGGCCGCCATGATTAACAAAATCAACATGGAGCGCGCCGAGCACATTATTACTATCGAAGACCCCATCGAATACACGCACCGCTCGAAGCGGTCGGTAATCGTGCAGCGCGAAGTGCACTACGACACGTATTCGTTTAGCGCTGCGCTCCGTTCGGCCCTTCGCGAAGACCCGGATGTAGTGCTTATTGGAGAGATGCGCGACCTCGAAACCATTGCCAGCGCTATCACCATTGCTGAAACCGGCCACTTGGTATTTGCCACGCTGCACACCAACAGCGCCGCGCAGTCTATCGACCGTATGATCGACGTATTTCCGCCGCATCAACAGCCGCAAATCCGTTCGCAGCTCAGCAATATTTTAATGGCGATTTGCTCGCAGCGCCTCATTCCGCAAATTGGCGGCGGCCGTATTGCCGCAGCCGAAATTTTGGTGGCCACGCCAGCCGTGCGCAACATTATCCGCGAAGGCAAGACCCACCAGCTCGAGGCCGTCATCCAAACCGGCTCCGAGTTCGGCATGCAATCTATGGATAAAACGCTCGTGGGCCTCGTGCACAACGGCACTATCAGTTACGACGACGCCCGCATGGTGGCCGTTGACCCCGAAGAGCTTGACCGGCTGATGAGAGGCTAACCAGCATGCTCGCCTTTCGTTACACCGCCCGCGACCCCGGCACCGGCCAATATATTAAGGCCGAGGTACAGGCCGAGGATGAGCAGTCGGCGAGCAAACTCATCCGCAAGGAGGGCCTGGTGCCCATCGACATCGCGCTGGCCGAAAAAAGCGTCAGCGGCGTACGCAGCCGGTTTAATCGCGTGCGCACCAAAGATAAGGTTATTTTTTCGCGCCAGCTCAGCACGCTCATTAACGCCGGCTTGCCATTGGTGCAAAGCTTGCGCACCGTTAACCAGCAAACCAACAGCAAACCGCTCAAGCTTATTATCAGTAAGGTTATCAGCGACGTCGAATCCGGTTCGACGCTATCCGGTGCCATGGCAAAGTACCCCGACGTGTTTAGCCGGGTGTACATTAGCCTGATTGCGGCGGGCGAGGCGTCGGGAACGCTCGATAAAGCCTTGGAGCGCCTCGCAATCCAGCAGGAAAAAGACGCCGACCTTATTAGCAAAGTGCGGGGTGCCATGGTGTATCCGGTTATCGTGCTGGTCGTGATGTTTGGCGTACTGGGCTTTATGCTCATTAAGGTGTTGCCGCAGGTGCAAATTTTGTACGAAGGGCTGCCCGGCGCCAACTTGCCATTGATTACTAAAATTTTGCTGTCGATCTCGCATTTTTTGGTGCACTTTTGGTGGGTGGTGCTTATCTTGTTGGGCTTGGCGGTGTTCTTCACGTCGCGCTGGGCGCGTACCCTCGGTGGGCGCCGGGTGGTCGACACGCTCAAAATGAGGGCGTGGCCCGTTGGCCCGCTGTTTATGAAGATGTATATGGCACGTTTTGCCCGCACCGGCACCACCTTGGTCGCCAGCGGCGTGCCGCTTATCCAGATGCTTGAAATTACGGGCGAGGCGGTCGACAACATTCATATTAAGGAAGCGCTCACCAAGGCGAGCGAAAAAGTAAAGGGCGGAAAAGCCCTCAGTGAGTCGCTTAAAAACGACCCTAATTTTCTGGAATTGGTACCCAATATGTTAAGCATCGGTGAGCAGTCTGGCTCATTGGAACAGATGCTCAGCAAGACCGCCGATTATTACGAAAAAGAGGTCGACGACCAGATTAAATCTATCTCAACCATTATCGAGCCGGTGCTGATGGTTATTTTGGGTGTGATGGCCTTTACCATTGTGGCTGCGGTGCTACTGCCGATTTACGGTTTGGCTAACCAATCGTTTGTACAGCAGTAGGGCGTGCTTGTAAAAGATGAGCAAACCTCCCGCAAAAATACTTGCATTTTATATGCCCGCTGCCGTATGATCTAAGCATAAGCGTTTAATAAAATAGCAAAGGGGGCATTTGCACATGCTGTCAACCATCCGTAAACGTAAAGAACAAGAGGGCTTTACGATCATCGAAGTTCTGATCGTCCTGGCTATCGCCGGCTTGATTCTACTGATCGTCTTTTTGGCTGTTCCAGCCCTGCAGCGTAACGCACGTAACCAGCAGCGCAAGAGCGATGTGGCGAACTTACTCGCGGGCATGAACGAATATGTGAACGACAACCAGGGAACACTCCCTGACACCATTGCTATCGCGGCCGACGGTACGACTACTTTCAGTCAGGCTTCGGGTGCTGGAAGTAACGTCCAAGGTGCCAAGGTAGGCTTCTACAAGACTACGGCCAACGTCACCATTACCGCTACGGTATCGAATACGACACCGGCGACGGCCCCAACTGATAAGGTCGTCATCATCACCGGTGCTACCTGTACCGCTAACCAAGCCGTGGCGGGTAGCTCACGCGCCTTTGCGGCAACCTACTGGATCGAACCCGGTAACGTCGAACAGTGTCAAGGCTCATAGCCCTAGCACACGCTAAGACCGAAACGAGCCCCTTGAGGGGCTCGTTTTCTTTTACCTGAAGCACACGCAAGCATATGGTAGTATGAGTGCAGATGATAGTGGTTTTGCTAATAGTGCTTGGTCTGTGTTTTGGTAGTTTTGTGAACGCGCTGGTGTGGCGGCTGCACGAGCATCGTAATTTTGTGAACGAGCGATCGGAATGCACGCACTGCCACCATGTGCTCGCGCCGAAAGATTTGGTACCGGTAGTAAGCTGGCTACTACTGCGTGGCAAATGCCGCTACTGCCGCAAGCCCATCCAGGACACGCCTGTGGCGGAGCTGCTCGTGCCAGCGCTGTGGGTTGTGTCATATGTATATTGGCCGCATGCGTTATATAGCTCGCTGGGACTGTTTACTTTTGTTGCTTGGCTGCTGTTTGTGGTGGGATTTGTGGCCTTGGCAATATACGATTTTAAG
>DATGEW010000004.1:0-8278 GCA_035309745.1 Saccharimonadales bacterium (SeqCode) | reverse complement strand
TCCACCCCTGTTTGTAACAGGTCCAGCAGCGTCTGCTCGTGCGGATTGCTGCTGGTGTAGCGCTTGCTGTCGGGCCCGGCACATTGCATGCCCAATATATGGAAAATATCGTCTACCGATGTTACGGGTGTCGCGCCGGTTTTAATAAGATTGTTCGTGCCCACACTGGTCGGGCTGGTGATGTTGCCGGGCACGGCTAATACCGGTTTACCCTGCTCCAGCGCAAAGTTAGCAGTATGCAGTGTGCCGCTCTTCTCGGCTGCCTCGGTAATGAGCAGCGCGTCACCCAAGCCCGAGGCGATGCGGTTGCGGGCGACGAAGTTGCCGGGATAGGTGCGGCTGCCGCCCGGGTATTCGCTTACTAACGCCCCGCCCTGCGCGACAATTTGCCGCGCCAAGCCGGTATGGCTCGCCGGGTATATGTCGCAGATGCTGGACGGCAGTACGGCAATGGTGAGCCCGCCAGCATCGAGCGCCGCGCGGTGTGCAATGGCGTCTACGCCAATCGCCAGCCCGCTCACTACCACTACGCCGCTGCGAGCCAGCTCGGTTGCTAGCAGCGTCGTCACAGCCTTGCCATATGCCGACAGTTTGCGGCTTCCTACAATGGTCACACGCGGCCTTTTTAATAGTTCGGAAAGCTCATCGCCGGCCACAAAAGCCGTTTAGGCGGCTGCGGAATGTTCCGTAATATTTTCGGAACAACAGAGGTAGATATAGTAAGTTCTTTGACTTCCACACAAATTCCTGCAAAAAGTATTGACATATAGAGGGCATAATGCTAAAGTAGTGCACTGTAAACAGCGTTGACTGTTTTACGCACCTTATATCCCCCATTTCTAACATTTTGTTAGATTGTTTTAGAGCGTGCCGTCGAGCAAAGTTGTTACCCTCCACTTATCTCTTTGGCGCTTGCCCTGCGTTTTTCAACGGGCAGATATGCGTTCTAAAACAAACTAACCCCTTTAACTAGCTGTTACCGGATTCGTTCGGAACACAGCAACCCCTGTACCTAGTGCAGAGGCCCGACGTAGTGGGCCAGCGTGTCTGATAAGGATGGTTGCCTGGCAACCGGCGCGAACTTTATGGAGTTTTAGTTCGACGCTATCGCTGGGGTGGGTTGAAGGGTGTTGGGGACAACCTCACGGTTGCCCCCGAAAATTGGCCTGCAAGCGGTGCCCACCCCCTCTTGCAGGTCATTTTTTGTTTGTACCCTTCGCTAGCCAGAAGGTTCCCGCCGAATTCCGGCGCCACAAAACCATAGCGCACGTTGCCTGCGGGTGCAACTGGTGAAATTTACACCAAAAACGTGCGGGTTTCTTGGGGGAGTTGGCCGTCACCGTAGGCGTATTCGCTTAGGATGGCGTTGGTTTCGCGGGTGAGGTTTTTGAGTTCGCCCTGCTCCGTTTTACTGAACGGGGCGAGCACAAAATCGGCGCTGTCTATTTGCGCTGGATGCTTGGGTCCAATGCCGATGCGTACGCGCCCGAAGTCCTCGCCAACTTGCGCAATAATCGATTTTAACCCATTATGCCCTGCCGATGACCCTCCGGTGCGCAAACGGATTTGTCCAAACGGCTCATCCAGTTCGTCGTGCACGACCACCATTTTTTCAGCTGGAATTTTATAGAAATGTGCCACGGCCTGTACCGCCTCGCCGCTGAGGTTCATGAAGGTGGTAGGTTTGATCAGAATGGTGCGCGTGTCGCCCAGCATAGCGGTCGTTAGGTGGCATTTGAAATCTTTTTTGTCGATCCAGGGGCCGAAATCGTTGGCCGCGGCAAAAGCGTCCAGGCACATAAATCCGATGTTATGCCGCGTACCGGCGTACTCTTTACCGGGGTTACCCAAGCCCACAATAAGCACGGTTTTGTTTTGCCCTAAGGTGTAGTACTGAATCGTTGAGCCGAGCTGTGGCCGGCGCTGGAATAATGCCATGGTATGCAGTATACGGAGTTAGCCTGTGCTTGCCAAGGATAGAGGATGCTCCTATCTTTCCCCACGGCGAACTATTTCTCTAATATCGTTTGCCAAACTGATGAGGAGCGGCAGACGAGATAGGAGTTGGGCATCGTGTTCTTGTTCTCTTCTTGGTCGTCCGTCTTCATAGCCGGAGGTTTCTACTGCTTCCGGCGTTATCCACTCCGGACCGAGATCTATAACTTCTTGGAGCTCGCTCAGCAGGAGGGTGTTTATCTGCCGGGTGAAAGAGGAATCAGTCGGGGGAGCCACGCGGTTAAGGTGCTCGACGTATCGGCGAACAGCATCGAGTGCCACCGGTTCGGTAAGCCGATCGACACCGATGGGTCCCACTGAAGTGTCGAAAACGGTAAGCAAGTACCCGACTGCCGCTTCAGGCGTGAGACCTTCCTGTTCAGCTTGGGCGAATAGTTGCGGTATTCGCCTATCCTCCGGCGGCATGTGCGCGAGTGCGTGGTCTATGTCGGCGGCGTGTCTAAAAACGCTTCTGGCAAAATCGCGTTCTTGCTCGGTCGGAGCGGTATAGGTAGCCTGCAGCGCGTCACCTGCCATATCTACCGCATCTTGGAAATGATCCTGCATCACAGTATCGGCAGCCTTCTCATACGCTGCTGCTAAAAGGCTTACGACAATTCCTCCCTGCTCGCCGGTTGGCGCCAAGTGTTGCACCGCTTCTGCGAAGGCGGCGATATCGGAGATCTCTAGCTCAAACCCTTCGTCGCCGCGGACAAGCCTGACGCCGGCTGCTTCCATGGCGCCTCCATAGCGGCGTGATGTATCAGTCTCTTCGGCGTTTTTTACAGTGTCGCTTATGCGCTGCTCTCCGGGCACTAAGTCGTCGATGCTTTCCCCAAGCGTAGCGAGGGCTTCCTGTTCGCTCAAACCCTCGTGTATTATAAGCATTCCTAATATGGCCTCACGCTCGTCATCAGTTGCTATGTAGTCACGCAGCCGATCGGTAAGCTTTGTCGCAGATGTGGCCGCGTAATCAAGGAGTTGCTCAAGCGCTTCCCCTGGGTCATCGGGCACCTCCGGTGTGTCCTCAGCAGTTGGGGGTAAGGTGGGAGGAGGACCGGCTGGCACATCACCCGCTGGCGGTGCGTCGCTATATTGTTCTTCGTGGTAGCCTGCGGGTGGCGGTGCAATCGGTTCAATACCGTCAGGATATGAGCGTGATTCATCGCCATCTGGTTCCCCTCCTTCCGCTTGCACTGCAGTTGCTTCGGGCGTAGGCTGTGGGCTATCGGTGGCGGGAACGACTTCTCCAACATCGGAAGGCGATTCCCCGGCGCTTCTATATGCTTCACGTAACCCATCATAGGGGTGATCTCCCGACTGTCCGTTATATGGAACAATTGGATTAGATTGGGCGTACGGGCCATCTGCAGCATATGGGGACGAGCGGGCGTCGTCAGGGGGCAAGAAGGGATATTGGCGGTCTACCGGGTCTACTGGCCCGCCGTCTTCAAAACCACTCATATGAGATTACTCCATTACATTACAGGAACGTTTGCATTATTCCACTGCTTGTACATGGGGTCAAGGCGGCTATGGCAGTAGCTAGCATGTATCGCAGGAGCGGACTGTTCGCTTTAGTTTAGCGGACCGGACCACGTGGGGCGCGGGTGGGGCTGTTGCCGTGTTTGTGGGTTTCGTGCTTTTCGATGAACCACAGCTGCACGGGCGTGCCTTCGTAATGATAGCGTTCGCGCAGGCTGCGTTCGAGGTAGCGTTTGTAGCTCCAGTGCAAAAATTTGGTGTGACTCCCGAAGACTTTGAAGGCCGGGATGGGGTTGTCGTCTTCCTGAACCATGTAGTTGAGCTTGGGAGCGCGATTTTTGAGGCCGGCTGGCGGGTGGCGGTCGACCGTTTCGCGCAAGAAACGATTGAGCTCACTGGTGGTCATGCGCTGGTGGCGGCGTTCGTCGATCTCGTTGGCCAGTTCAAAAATTTTGGTCACGTTTTGGCCGGTAATACTGCTGGTAAACACGAGCGGCGCCCACGGCACAAAGTCGTAGGTGCTGGCGATTTGCGGCGCCAGCGCATCGCGGGTGAAGGCGTCACGCCCTTCCACGGCATCCCATTTGCTGACGACCAGAATGAGCCCCTTGCCCGCTTCTTTAATCATGCCGGCAATTTTTTGGTCCAGTCCGACGTTCAGTTCGTTGGCGTCCATCAGCAGCAGGCAAATATCGGCTTGCTCGATGGCGCTTAAGGAGCGTACAACGCTAAAGTGCTCCAGCCCCTGCCCTATTTTGCCCGGGCGGCGGATGCCGGCGGTGTCCATCAGCTCGATCTCACGCCCTTCGTAGCGCACGATCGCGCGGTTGATGTCGCGCGTGGTGCCCGCGCGGTCGGCGACAATAGCCTGTTGCTTTTTGGCCAAGGTGTTAAACAGCGCCGATTTGCCGACGTTCGGCCGGCCGAGCAGTGCAATGTGCAGGCGGTTGTCGTCTTCGGTAATGGTAGCTGGCGGAATGTGCGCAACCAGGGTGTCGAGCAGTTCGCCAAGGCCGCGGTGCTGTGTGGTGCTGGTGTGCACGATGGGCTTGATGCCCAGGCGCTGGAATGTGTCCAGATCGATGCCCTTGGCTTTGTCGACTTTGTTTACTACCAAAAAGACCGGCTTGCGGCTTTTGAGCGCCATTTTGGCCACACGGCGGTCTTCCTCGGTAATGGTAACGTTGGCTTCGACCACTACCCAAATGACATCGGCACTTTCGGTGGCTTGCAGGATTTGTTCCTGAATAGTGAACTCAAAATCGTCCTCGGCGTCTTTTACGCCGGCGGTGTCCACGAGCCAGAAGTCCTGCCCTTTCCAGCTGGCTTTGGCCATGATGCTGTCGCGCGTGGTGCCCGCTTCGTGCGCCACAATTGCCTCGCGCCGTTCGAGGACGGCATTAAACAGACTGGACTTGCCCACGTTGGCCCGGCCTACGATGGCGACAATCGGCACTTTTTTTGTACTCATGCATGCATTATAACAGAGATGCAGCAATTGACAAAGAAGACTCTAGATGTCATTCTTATTCGGATCGGTAGCGACCTGCGGGCAAGTCTTTCAATGAATAAGCGCCGAATTCGGTGCGATGCAGCCGCGTAACGCGGTAGCCGAGCGCCGCGAAGGTGCGGCGGATTTGGCGGTTGCGGCCTTCGTGCATGCGAACGCGCCAGTTCATCCCTGTTTCATCGAGTTTTTCGAGGCTGAGCTGGCTGCGTCCATCTTCCAGCTGCACCCCCATGTCGGCGATCATCTGCTGGTGGAGGGGTGCAAGCGGCGCATCGAGCGTTGTTTCATATACCTTGGTTTTTTGAAAGCTTGGGTGGGTCAGTTCATACGCCAATTGCCCGTCGTTGGTTAAGAGCAGCAGGCCGGACGACTCTTTATCGAGGCGACCAACAGGCTTGAGGTGGTGCAGCTCCGAGGGCAAGAGGTCGTAGATGGTCTTGCTTCCCTGCCCGTCGCGGCTAACCACGTATCCCGCTGGTTTGTGAAGAAGGATGGTTTGCGCTGGCTGACCGGCACCGAGCGGCTGGCCGTCGAGTGTGACTTGGTCGCGGTCGGTTACGTCTTGGCCCGGTTGAGCGGGCTTGCTATTTACGAGCACCCGCCCCTGCGCCACCGCTTGATCCGCGCTGCGGCGGGACATGCCGTTCGCGGTAGCAATATATTTATTGATACGCATGCACGTATTTTATAGCGATATGCTGTTTGGGTCGATGGGTTTGCCATCGCTTCCAAGCGGTGTGGGCGAGATGACGTGGCCCGGTTGGTGCGGCATAGACGGCTGTGGCGCTTGGTCTGGCATGGGCATAGGCGCCACCACGGGATTTTCTTCGAGATTGGTGATGCCCTCTTTTGCCAGCAAGGTGTTGAGGTCGGTTGGCGTCGATACGGCACCCGGATCGAGTGGTTTAATGATTTTTTTGTGCGACGGCATGCCGTCATCGCTATCCGGGCCGCTGGCCGAAGAAGCATCGGCGGCTGGCGCCGAAGGTGGAGGCGGTGTGATCGCCGCGGCAGGCGGCTGGCTCGGCGACGGCATTGCTGCAGGAGCAGGTGCTGGCGGCGTTGGCATGGCAACATCGGCTGCTACGGGTACGGCGGGGGTAGGCGGCGGCGTTGGCATGGTTGGGGCTGCGGGTGGAGCTGACATTGCAGGTGGTTCGGATGGCGAAGGCGCTGGTGCACTGTCCGGCGCTGCCGCGGGAGCTGGTGGCGTTACCATGGCGGCTTCGGTGACGGATGCTGCCGGCTTCTCGGCCTCTGCCTGAGTGGCGGACACTAAGCTGTTAACGGCATCGGCTACAATTTTGTCATCAGCAACGTTTTCCGCTGGAAGCGCAGGTTCGGCTGCCGGAGGTGCGGGCGCCGGGTCGGCGGCGGGAGTTGCAGACATTGCTGCCGCGGAAGCTGGTGGCGTCGGCGCTGGTTGCACTGCGGGTGTGGGCAGTGGCGGCGGAGTGACAGGGGTTGCCGCTACGGGCGGAGACACAGGTGGAGCGGAAGGAGCCGGGATGGCAGCGGCATCGGAACTCGGCGGCGTGGCCGCGGGATGCGGTGGTTCTGCCGGAGGCGTTGCGACGGGCATAGGTGCGGGTGCCGGCTGTACGGCCATCGGCTGTGGGGCGGGTGCGACCGGCATCGGCGTTGGAGCTGTCTCGGCAGCTGCCGCAGTCACGGCTGGTGTGGTGGCGCTCGCATTTGGCGCGCCGGCGAGCAAATCGGCTGCCGTTTTTACGATATCTTCAAGTGTTACCTGTGATTTTACCAAGTAGCGGTCGGCGCCAAGGCTGTCGGCGCGCGTCTTGTCTTCGGCCTGGCCGAGCGCGGTGAGCATGATGACCTTCACGTCTTTGAGTCCGTCGGTATTGCGCAAGATATCCAGCATCTCGAAACCGCTAATGCGCGGCATCATAACATCGGAAATGATGAGGTCGGGTTGCTCTTTTTTGGCGACTACCAGCGCCTCTTCCCCGTCACGCGCGGTGCTTATCTGGTATCCTTCTGCCATCAGGCGGGCTTCGTAAATTTCGCGTAGGTTATTGTCGTCCTCGACCAGCAATATTTTCGCCATGTGGTTATGTTACCCTTTATTATGCCAGTTTGCTTATGGTTTCATTGTAGCACGAACGGCTGTCAAAGATACCAAGGTCATGCGTGTGCTAACTGCGGTTCGCCGCAGCCTAGGCTTTACCCGCTGGCGTAGGAGTCGCGCTGGCCGAAGTTGCCGCTCCGGCCGTTTGTAGTTGCGCCGCTTTCTGCGTAGTGAGACGTGGCAAGTTGATAAAGAAGGTACTCCCCTTGCCCAGCTGGCTTTCAACCCAAATACGGCCGTGATACAGCTCGATAATTTTCCGGCAGATGAAGAGACCTAAACCAGTGCCGCCCACTGTGCGCGTCGCCGAGTTATCAACGCGATAAAACTTCTGGAATAAGTGGGGAATGTCTTCGGCCGGAATGCCGTTGCCCGTGTCGCGGATATAAAACTGCACCACTTCACCGTTGCCGGTAAGGCCGAGCGAAATTTTTCCGGTATCGGTGTATTTGCAGGCGTTATCGAAGAGATTGGTGATAACTTCCCGCATACGGTCGGGGTCGGCATACACGTAGTAGAGGGGCTTCAGCACTTTCATGGCCGACCCAGCGCCTTCGGTAGTGGTGTCGGTGGTGGCGTCGATCGTTTCGCCCGTGCCAATGACAAATTCGGCATCCAGCCCTTTCTTTTGAGCCGAAAAACGGAGGTCCTGCACCAGCTGCTCCAAAAAACTGCCCATTTCCACCACCGCCGGGTGGTTGGTAAGGCGCCCGTCTTCCGCCTTCGCGCTGGTGAGAAGGTCCTGAAACAATTGGCCGAGGTGTTGCGTGCTGGCGTGCGCTTTTTCGAGGAATCCGCGTGCGCGGCTATCCACCGTGCTGACTTTATCGTTCAGCGCCAGGGCTAAATATCCTTCGATGGCGGCCACGGGCGTGCGCATCTCGTGCGAGGCGGTGCTGATAAAGTCCGCGCTTTGCCGCTCGGCGGCACGCTGTTCGCTAATGTCGCGCAGCACTCCCACGGCGCCGTATACTTTGCCGTCGGGCGTTACTACGGGCGAAATCACCAGCGAAACAATGACCTTTTTTTCGGCGCGGGACGTTACCTGCAGTACCTGGTTGATGAACGCTTTGTGTATCAGCACCGCCTTAAAGGGATATTCGTCTTGCGTTATTTCGGTGCCATCTTCTTTTGTAACTTTTAATACCGCCTGCACGTCTACGCCGCTCGCCTCCTCTACCGGCCAGCCGGTCATGTTG
>DATGEW010000003.1:0-3772 GCA_035309745.1 Saccharimonadales bacterium (SeqCode) | reverse complement strand
TCTATCATGCGGCGGACGCGCTCCTGAATACGACTCTTGAGCGTATCGGGTGCTACTTCTATGCCCAACGTGAGGGCATTTTTATAGCCGATGCCTGCTCGCCCCATCTGGCCGTGCGTCTCAATATGCCGGATAAGATGGCGAGGATTATATTCGTTAAGCGGTAACGGGATTCCCCGGTCTTCGCATATCTGACGAAGCTCAAGGACGCTGAGCCGGGATAAGCTCGCCCGCCTTTCAGGGTCGGGCGGTCCGGCAAATTCAAAGCCATATAACACCGCGTCGCTGTACAAGCCGGCACCTCCCACAACGATAGGCAACTTGCCTCTCGCTATGATGGCCGCGATGGCCTCGTCGGCCAAAAGCTTGAACTCGTGGACCGTGAGCGGATGGTTTACTTCGGCGATATCGAGCAAGTGATGCGGTATAGCCGCTCGATCTGCACCAGACGGCTTGGCCGTACCGATGTCCATACCTCTATAAATCGTCCGGGAGTCGACGCATACAATCTCGCCGCCATAGCGGCGCGCCAGGTCCATCCCGAGATCTGACTTACCGGATGCCGTTTGCCCGGTAATAAAAATTAGAGGAGGGTCGTTTGCGAAGGATTCCATAACAGCCCGTTCACGTCCACCCGGTAATCTTCGAGAATCTCCACCCCATCCGCCTGGAGTGCTGCAGCGTGCGCAGCGTGGCCGCCACCCGGCCAACCGGCGGCTAATCCGCCATTCTTATTTACAACCCGCTGCCAGGGAAGATCTTCCGGCCCTGTGTGAGCAATCTGGCCCACTTCCCAGGCAGCCCAAGCTGCCCCGCACAGAGCGGCAATTTGGCCGTACGTCATGACCCTCCCCTTTGGAATTTGAGCAACGAGCTCATATACCCGGTTTTTGAATGCTTCGTCGACGCGCGGCATAACACTTTACAGCGATGTTTTAGTAACCCGCATCTTGGCTTCGTTGGCAAGCGTCTTTACCAATTCGTACGGAGTGCGCGGCGGATGCTGCACGTCTACTTCCATGTCTTTGCGGATGCGCGGGGTAAGCTCACTGGTTTCCACTTCTTTCGGTCCAATAACGGCAACGTACGGAATTTTCATAAGTTCGGCGTTACGAATTTTTTTGCCAACCGACTCATTCCCGTCATCAACCGTGGCACGCACGCCGAGTTTGTGCGCCTGATCTTGAATGGTGTAGGCAAAATCGACAATGTCCTGATCCTGGTTGAGCGTAACGATTCGCAGTTGCTCCGGAGCCAGCCATACTGGGAATCGGCCGGCAGTGTGCTCGATATATACACTTAAGAAACGCTCGATCGAGCCAAGTAAGGCCTTGTGTGCCATTACCGGCCGCTGCTTGCTGCCATCCTCGGCAGTGTACTCTAGCCCAAAACGCTCAGGCATAACGAAATCGAGCTGGATCGTCGCGCACTGATTCTCGCGGCCAAGGGCATCTTTTACCACAAACTCGATCTTTGGACCGTAAAAAGTTGCTTCGCCTTCCTCAATGACATACTCAAAGCCAATTTTGTCGGCAATTTTTTTGATAGAATCTTGAGCTCGCTCCCAAAGCGCTTTATCGCCAAAATACTTGTCCGATTCATCTCGAAATGCCAATCGTACACGGAAAGGCATTTGGAAGATATCCTCGTACATTGTCTTTACCATATTGGATATCGATTCAAACTCTGCCTCCACTTGGTCAATGCGCACAAAGGCATGGCTGTCGTCCTGTGTCGCAGCACGGACACGCGAAAGACCGTGCAGCTCACCCGCCTTTTCGTCACGATAGACCATCGTCGTTTCCATGTAGCGGATTGGCAAATCGCGGTAACTGCGCGGCCGCGAGGCGTAAATCTGCGTATGATGCGGGCAGTTCATGGGCTTCATCATAAAGTCATCATCAGATTCTTCGCTTTTTACAGTGAAACGCTCAGGGTATTTGTCATAATGTCCGGAAGTTTTATACAAGTCGATACGGGTAATATGCGGAATGGTGACCCGCTCATACCCACCCTGCTCCTGTAGCTCTTGAGAGAAAGCGTTAAGCTCGTCGCGCAAAACTGTGCCGCGGGGCGTAAATAGTGGCAGCCCAGGGCCGACAAGGTCGGAAAATACAAACAGGTCGAGTTCTTGCCCCAGTTTGCGGTGATCGCGCTTTTTTGCCTCTTCGAGCATTTCGAGATGCTGTTTTAATTCTGCTTCAGATGTGAAACCCACGCCATATACCCGCTGCATCTGCGGGTTAGTGTCTTTGCCGCGCCAATAAGCACCGGATATACGCATGAGCTTGAATGCTCCGACCTTGCCGGTAGAGGCCACGTGTGGGCCGCGGCACAAATCGGTGAAGTCGCCATTCTTATAAAAAGACACCTCACTCACCTGGCCTTCACCCTCGGCCGCCACCCCCAGCTCTTCGCTGTTCAACTCTTTGGCCACGGTGGTACCAGCCCGTTTTAGGTCGTTGAGCAACTCCTCTTTATAAGACTGCCGAGCATCCTTTGCCCAGGTGATGGCTTCATCTATGGGCTTGGTAAAGCGTTCGAAAGGCTGATCTTCTTTGATGATCTTCTGCATTTCGGTTTCGATTCTGGAAAAATCTTCTTCGGAAAGCGGGTGCTCACCCAGATCTATATCGTAGTAAAATCCGTTCTCAACGACCGGCCCTACTCCCAACTTCACTTCCGGCCATATATGGGTAATCGCGGTGGCCATAATGTGGGCAAGGCTGTGACGCATCGCATGTAAATCTGACTGTTGGTTGTCGGCCATGTAGGACTCCTTCATATATATTGATATAAAAAAGACGCGACTGTTCCGATTCAATACTCTCGCAATGGTATTTAATCGTTCTCGTCGCGTCTCGGGCCCAAAAGTGATTTTACAATTCTGGGTGGTTCCACCGGACTTTCCTGGTTTCTCAGGCCAGGACACTTGTGATAGCACGTTTGTCGTACGTTCTAACTGCCCACGGAGCTCGGCGGTTGGTGAGGTCGCTTCACTGCTCGCCTAGTATTATATCAAACACGTCGGCAAAATCCCATCTCACGTCTCCAAATACAACTATAGCAATGTTAGTACGATACGGCTAGTACGAAATTGTTGTCACATTTGTTACATTGCCTGTGGAAAAATAAAATCTCCTGTTCACCTACATAATACCCTTGGTGATATATATGCACTGCTCTCGTTTTGGGCGGCAGCCGTACATTACTCGAAAAACAAAATACCCCACGCTAGTGTGGGGTATTTTGTTTGGTGGGCTCTAGAGGACTCGAACCTCTGACCTCTTCCACGTCAAGGAAGCGCTCTAGCCAACTGAGCTAAGAGCCCGCCTCATATGAACAGGTTAACTATAGCGAATTTGGGTCGAATTGGCAACTCCTCGTCCTCGTAAACCACAAGCGTAACACCTTGAAAAGATTGACTAAAAAAGTAATATGTGTTAACATAACCACGTTAAGAGGCTTATGTGTGAGTGCCAAAAAACAGAGCACGCTTGATGAGTTCAAGCTGTTTTATGAAGAAATGACCTTTTCTTCGATCGCTAACCGCATTCGACGTTCCCGCGTTTTTACTAATAAATAAGAAAGAAATCTCCTTCTTGCCCACCCCAGCACAAGGGGTGGGTTTTTGTTTCCCACAGGTATGTGAGATTTTTCCACTAGCTTTTTGTACAGCTTGGTGTCAATATGTTGACATGGTTTGCTTATACTGCGGAGGCCCGACCAGCGTCGTCAACTCTCGCCACCAGCGTCGCGGCAATAGTATTTG
>DATGEW010000002.1:0-6469 GCA_035309745.1 Saccharimonadales bacterium (SeqCode) | reverse complement strand
ACATTGCAGATGAGCACCACATACACGTAGGTTTCGGCGCGCAACGCAGGCATGAGGTCGTGGCCGCGGATGAAATTCTCGAGGGTGACATCGCCCAGGCCGAATCCGACGGTCGGCACCGGCTCTACGCCAAACAGCGCAACTAGACCATCATAACGGCCACCGCCGAGCATGGAACGGTTATTTTCAGGATTTTCGTCAAAAATTTCGAACACAATGCCGGTATAGTAGTCGAAGCCGCGCATCACACTGAGGTCGAACACGGCGGTGGTAATGCGTGCTTCTTTTAGGACGCGCAGCAATTCCTGCAGTTCCATCGCCGGGGTGCTGAGCCGGATGATCTCGGGTAAATGCTCGATCGTTTTGGTTTTGAGCAACCCCAGCAGCTTATTGCTGGCGCCTGCCTCGCGCTGCGACGGCGTAAATACCGCGTCCACTTCAGCCACAAATGCTTCGTGCGGCATTTTGTGCATACGGTCGATGAGTTTACTAATGGTGTGCGTCTGTACGCCATCCAGCTTGAGGTAGTCATGGAAAATGAAGTCCATAAGTTTGCGATTATTGACGTGGATGGTGTACATTTCGTGCGTTGCGCCGACACCCTTCAGAATGCCGTCGGCCACCTGGATAATTTCGGCCTCGGCCAAAATGCCATTCACGCCAAAAATATCGACATTGAGCTGCCAGTGTTCGCGCAGCCGTCCACGCTGCGGGCGCTCATAACGCCACAAATTTGGAATGGAATACCAGCGCAGTGGGTAAGCCAATTCCTGACGCTTGCCAGCGACCATGCGGCTGACGGTGGGAGTCATCTCCGGCCGGATAGCCACCTGTCGTCCACCGCGGTCGGCAAAGGTATAGGTTTGTTCATTTACAATTTCTTCGCCGGTTTTGGCCAGGTAGAGCTCCAACGGCTCCAAAATGGGCGCGTCGTATTCTTCGTAGCCAAATTGCTCGGCAATACGCCGCATCACTCCAAACATATATTTCTGCAGACGTTTGTCTTCCGGGTAAAAGTCGCGCGCGCCTTTGTAGGGTTGAGTTGATAATGCCATGCTTGATTCCTTCAGGTTAGATTGTAGCAGAAAATGAAACGCCGGAGGCGATCCGGCGTTTGCTTGATGTGCTTTTTCGGTGCAGCAAACTAGCCGATTCGCTCCGGCGTATTATGCGCATGATGGCGTTGCTGCGAGTGCATGGGCGATAGTATAGCATCGTTCAGCGTTAGCAGCCAGTGCCGCACAGCTTCAGCGATGCGCGGCCATGGGCAATCCATGGTGTCTATATGCGCTGTAATCCAGGAATGGTATGCTTGAGACATGGACAAGCATCTTACTACCATCAAAGCATATGTATCGGCCTGGAATGAGCCGAGCGAAGATAAAATTAATCGGGCAGTGGTGAACCACGTCGCACAAAACGTCCGCTACTGCGACCCATTTACGGACGAAGTGCAAGGTGTGAAAGCTTTAGTGAAGGTTATGGCCAACGTAAGTCAAAGCTTTCCCGGCGTCAAACACGAGCTCGTGGGGGAGCCGGCTGTGCATCACGAGGTTGGCTACTACCACTGGACCGCTCGCCTGGAAAGCGGCAAGACAATCCCGGGCATGGACTATATTGAGTTCGGGCCAGAGGGCCGCATTACACGGGTGGTGAGCTTTACGAATGCCGCAGACTGGCAATAATTGGCGTCCTAGCTGGGCTGGCGAGACTGTTTGCGCACAGCGGTAATAAATGCGTCGGCCCAGTGGTACACATCTTCGGTTTGTACGACCTGCTGGAGGCGGTGCCAGCGTTTTGTTTTCTCTGCTGGCGCCATAGCTGTTGCCTGCATGAGCGCGTTCGCGGTGGCATCAATATCGGTAGGATTTATCAGCAACGCGTCCCGCAGCTGCGCGGCCGCGCCGGCGGCTTCGCTGAGCACTAAAACGCCCGGCTCGGCTTGACGCGTAGCGACATATTCCTTGGCAATAAGGTTCATGCCGTCGAGCATTGGCGCGAGCAACATGATTTCGGCGCACAGATACCAGGCTGTCATTTGCGCAAAGCTGAGATTTTCATAGGAGTACTCGACCGGCTGCCAACCCGCCCTGCTCCAGCGCTGATTAATGCCTGCTACCGTTGTCTCAATGTCGTGCTGCAGCTGCGCATTCGCGCGTACATTCTCGCGCGAAGGGGCAACCACCAGCCGGTATACAAACTGCTCTGGCTGACGGGTGGTTGCCAACAAGCGTTCTACGGCGCGCAGTTGGTTGAGGATGCCTTTCGTGTAATCCCGCCGCGAGATAGACAGAATTATTCGTTTCCCGGCAGCTTCCCGCTTGTAGGTGGCCGCAAACCGCTGCACGTCGGGCTGCATCCCGGCATGTCGGTACGCATGGTAATCGATGCCGATGGGAAACGCGCCGACCCGTGGCGGTAGCCGCCCTTTGCTTAGGCGTACGAGTGAGTGAAAGTTTTCGACGTCGCGCTGTGTTTGCAGGCCCAGCACGTCAACCTGCGCCAGACTCGCCAAAAGCTCCGCGCAGTGGTCCAAAGGCAACAGGTATTCCGCAGGCGGAAAGGGGGTATGTAAAAAGTGGCCGACTTTGTTCGTGATGCCTTGCGCCCGCAACGCGGCCGGCAGCAACAGCAAATGAAAATCGTGCGACCATATCACGTCGCCCGGCTGCACCACACGGGCGATGGCTTCGGCAAACCGTCCGGCGATTTCATGGTAGCCTTTCCAGTCGGTGCTGGTGGCCCGGTGCGTCGGCGCGTACTCGTGCAGCACCGGCCAGAGCACTTGGTTGGCAATGTGGTCGTAATACTGCGTAACCAGCGCGGCGCCGGCCTGCACTGGCACGAGGTTTGGCGGCAAGAGCGACTGGAGCGTTGCAGCGGGGAGGTGTTTGGCGAGTCCTGTCCAGCCGACCCACAACGGGTTATAGGTTTGTGCCACCGCATCCAGCGCTGTTGCAACACCGCCGATAGAACGCTCCAGTACCACCGCGCCTGCCTGTTCGACAATCTTAATAGGAAGGCGGTTGGCAACTAAAATAACTTTGCCACGCATTGTCGTATGTCACTGTAGCGCAAACGCATGGTATCGTACAATAGGAACATGGAAGCCGCCCTTGCCGCAGCATATCAGCATTCGCGCAGACGGCTGTTGTTACTGGACTACGACGGGACGCTGGCACCGTTTGCCGCCCACGCGGCGGACGCCCGGCCGCAGCCTCGCCTGTTGCAGCTTCTACACACGTTGTGCGCAGACACGCACAATGCGGTAGTTATTGTAAGCGGTCGCAACCACGAGGAATTGGAGGCCTGGCTTGGACCATTGCCTGTTAGTTTCATAGCCGAACACGGTGTGTTTATCCGAGAAGGCGGGAGCTGGCGTGCGACGCTCAAGACCGACCAACGATGGAAGCCTCCCGTGCGTCAGGCCATGCAGGCGGCGGTGCAAGCCCTACACAAAACGTACGTCGAAGAGAAATCCGCTGGCCTAGTGTGGCATTGGCGGCAGGCAGATCCGATGGCCGCCAAAGCAGTGGCCGCTGCCCTGCTTGTGCAACTTCAGCCCTTGGCGCGCAAACACAACCTCATTATTCTTATCGACAGCAAAAATATTGACGTCCGGCCAGCGGGCACCGACAAGGGACAGGCTGCGCAGCATTGGCTGACCGGCAAACCTTGGGATTTTATTCTCGCCGCAGGCGACTCGGTTACCGATGAAGATCTGTTCGCCGCGATGCCCGCCCACGCATTTACGATAAAAATCGGTCCAGGCCAAACCGCAGCCCAAAGCCGCCTGCCTTCGCCGCGCGCGTTTCGTGCGCTCTTACAAAGGCTGGCGGGCGCGGATTTCCCCTCATTACAGGTGTAGTACACCTCATGCGCATTTTTACTTTACGGCAGAACCATCAAAGTTACCGAGTGCAACGTCGGCTAAGAAATCTCTCCACTGCTCTTGGCCAAACCGCAAGACTGTTTCCGGATGCTCAGTAGCACGCATTCCGACCTTTCCATCGGGCAGTTCGTTGCTAACTTCTACACACGCACCAGATTCGCAGCGCGGGCTTCGCTTCCAGTTCTCTCCATTCGAATCCGTTGTCATATTTTCCATAAATCATCCTTTGGTTACATTTTGCCATATTGCCACACTCTATCTACATCATCTAAAATTCAGTGCCGGACCGCATGACCAATAGATGGTGGGCGAGAGAGGACTTGAACCTCCACGGGTTGCCCCACTAGCTCCTAAGGCTAGCGTGTCTACCATTTCACCACTCGCCCGAACGTAACTTGCCAGTTTACAGCGGGTATTTTAGCCGATTCGCCGGTAAAAAGCCAGCTGGCCGTCACCGTAGCCGCGTTGTTCAACCTGCGCGAGACCCGGTAGCTTGGGAAGTGCTTCACTGCCCGGCCACGACAGCACCAAGAGTCCGCCCGGCATAACGCACGCTGCCAGCCGGGCAAGGAGCGCTGGCTGCAGATCGTCGTACGGTGGGTCGCAAAGTACGATGTCGAATTGGGCGCCGCTACTTGTTTGTAGCCAGGCCTGCACCGAGGCACGTATAAGTTTGGCCTGGGTATCCACTCCCAGCGTCTGCATATTTTGGGCGATAGTTTTTTGCGCGGAGCGGTCACTTTCGCACAGCAGAGCGCTGACGGCGCCCCGGCTGATAGCCTCGAACGCCAACGCGCCGGTTCCTGTGAAAGCGTCAAGCACGGTGAGTCCGGCAATATCGCCGAGCATATTAAACAATGCGCCGCGCATTTTGTCGCTCATAGGGTGGGTGCGCTGCGTCCCGGGCGAGTCGAACGTGCGGCCGCCCAGCCGTCCGGCTATGATTCTCATGATTGCCGCTTCCGTGGCAATTTGGCAAGGCCGGCGTCGACCGCAGCGGCGTACCACGCCAGCGTCACCATTTGTACGATTGAAGGCACTAATCGTTTGCGCGCCTGCCGCGCAAGGCCTGCCGTCCAGCCGTTTTGCTGATACAGTTCGTACATATTAAGTGCGCCAATCTCGCGGGCCTTGCGGCGAAAGAGTTCGATTACGCCGTATTCTTGCAGCTCAGCCATGTCGTCATCTCGGACCGCGACTTGGCTAAGCGTAATGGCCTTCAAAAGCACGGCCACACCCCACTCAAAAAAGCCATGCGATGAAAGCAGCCCGCGCGGTCCCCACATTTTCCAGTTATTTACGAGCTGCTCGCGGCGGGTTTCGCCCGGCATGATGAGCTTGCCCTTAAGCGTATCACGCGTCTCGAGGCCTTCTCCGCCGCGCAATTCGGCCAGTTTTTCTTCGTATGGATAGTGGTGCGCCGGGGTTAAGCCGTCTACAATGGCATGCGCCAGCCAGGCGGCTTCGAATGAGGCGCGCACTTCGTCGTGGTCGCGCAGTGCTCCCACCAGATGGTCGTAATGGTCGCCAATAAGTTCAAGCAGCTGGGTATCGGCCTCGTCAAACGGCGAGTAGTAATGCCAGGGCTCATCCTGTGCCGGACTTTTGCGCTTGATGGCATCCGGCCCGTTCACGCCTTCAAAATGGAGAATACGCTTGCTGGTCGGAAAAGCGGCATCATGCTTCAATAACCGCTTGAGCGAGCGCCGAGCCAACCGGTCGATACGCTGGTGGGCGCCCATTACGCGCCCAGACAGCGGCGTTAGTGTAGTTCCAGAATACATATAGTTAGTTTAGGTTTGTCACGGCCCGAAGCGCGCGCACTCGTTCGTTTAGCTGAGGATATTGTAGCAAACTTTCGGCCTGTTGGATGAATTGGTCTGCGGCTTTTCGGGCGCGGGCAATCAGGCGTACGTCGGTGAGCTTGGCTACACGCAAATCGAGCGCGCCATGCTGCAGGGTGCCGTAAATAGCGCCCGGGCCGCGAAGTTCGAGGTCAAGTTCGGCCAGCTTAAAGCCGTCGCTGCTGCGCTCCAGCGCTTCCAAACGCCGCGGCGGCGCTTTGCTATCGCTGAGCATGAGGTAGCAGTAGCCTTTGTGGCCGCCGCGGCCAACCCGGCCGCGCAGCTGGTGAATTTGCGCCAGCCCGAAGCGTTCGGCCGCTTCAATCAGCATGATACTGGCGTTGGGCACATCCACGCCGACTTCGATGACGGTGGTGCTCACCAAAATGTCCAGCTCGTGCGCCACAAACCGGTTCATCACCTCATTTTTTTCGGCGGCTTTCATTTTGCCGTGCAGCAAACCGATGCGCCACGCTTTGAAATCACGCGTACGGAACTGTTCGTATATTTTTTCGGCCGAATTCGCCTTACTTTCGGTGGTTTCGGTGATGAGCGGGCAGACAACGAACATCTGGCGGCCGGCCCGCAGTTCTTTTTCGATGGTTTCGTTAAGCCGTGCGCGGGAGTTGGGCGAGCATATGCTGGTAGTGATAGGTTGGCGGCCCGGCGGTTTGGCGTCGAGCACAGAAATGTCCAGCTCACCGTACAGGGTAAGCGCCAGCGACCGCGGAAT
>DATGEW010000001.1:0-13003 GCA_035309745.1 Saccharimonadales bacterium (SeqCode) | reverse complement strand
ATGTGGCTACGAGCGACGACCTGCTCGTATGTTTGCAGGCGAATGGTGTGCTGGGTTTTTGCCCCGATACCATACACAGCCGCAGTAAGCAGGATGGGGTTGCGCCGCCGCCCATAGAAAAAGTATGGCCTGCGTACTTTCAGTCCGGGGCTACCTATCAAATGCATGTTAGCTCCGGTCGGTATGACCTAAAATCGGCCGATCCGGAAACTGCTGCCCGCTCAATGGCTGAAGATGCAGCTTTTACCGGCTGGGATTGGCGACAGGCGGCGGCTACAGAAATGGGAGCAATGATTGTTGCGGCTATCGAGAACTATGTGCCGCCGGCAGACTGGGCGAAGGAAGTGGGCGGCCCCGTACTGCGTATGGTAATCGAACGAACGCCGAGGCCGGCGGCTCTATTGCGCAGCTCGGGCGACCACGCCCGTTTCGTGGCCAATCTTGTCGAAATCGTTAGGGAAACAGGCGCCACGCCTCTGGTGTGGGGCGACGCGCTGCCCATACAACAAATTAACTGACTTGCATCACCCGGCAGAGTAGGCTAGCATAACAGCCCGGATAGCGTTCTATCTGTTATACTAAAAGTAAACGGTGGAGAATTTTGGAGGGTTTTTATGGCAGCAGCGAAAGACAAGAATGCGAAGGCGACCGCCGAAGCGGACATGGTAGCAGCGGGAGCGAGCGAAGGCAAAAGCAAGGCGCTCGGCATGGCGCTGGAACAGATCGAGAAGCAGTTCGGCAAGGGCTCCATTATGAAACTGGGTGAAGGCTACGCCCAAAAAGTAGAAACGACGCCGACGGGTAGCTTATCGCTGGACCTGGCCCTGGGCGGCGGGTTGCCGCGGGGCCGCATCATTGAAATTTACGGGCCTGAAAGCTCCGGTAAGACGACGCTTACCCTGCACGCCATCGCCGAAATCCAGCGCGCTGGCGGCACAGCGGCGTTCATAGATGCCGAGCACGCCCTCGACCCGGCCTATGCCAAACGCATCGGTGTAGATGTCGACAACCTGCTGCTCAGCCAGCCGGATAACGGCGAACAAGCGCTCGAAATTACCGAGACGCTGGTGCGTTCCAATGCCGTGGATGTTATTGTGGTGGACTCGGTGGCGGCGCTGGTGCCGCGGGCCGAAATCGAAGGCGATATGGGCGACAGCCTACCGGGCCTGCAAGCCCGGCTCATGAGCCAGGCGCTGCGCAAACTTACCGGCGTGATTAACCGTTCCAAGGCGACGGTCATTTTTATTAACCAAATCCGTATGAAGATCGGCGTCATGTTCGGCAATCCCGAGACAACCACCGGCGGCAACGCGCTTAAATTTTACGCGAGCGTACGCATGGATATCCGCCGTATCGGCCAAATTAAAGCCGGCGAAAGCGTGATCGGCAACCGCACCCGGGTCAAGGTGGTCAAAAACAAGATTGCGCCGCCGTTCCGCGAAGCCGAATTCGACATTATGTATAACGAGGGCATTTCCAAGAGCGGCGATATTTTAGACTTGGCTGTTACCCACAATATCGTAGAAAAGTCGGGTGCCTGGTTTGCTTACGGCGACCAGAAGATCGGCCAGGGCCGCGAGGCCGCCAAGACCTATCTGCAGGAAAATCCGGCCGTTATGGAAGAGATTGCCAAGCAGGTCCGCGAAGCGGCCACGCCGAAGGAGTGAGTGTATGAGTGAGCTGCAGCTTAAAACCAATCCAACACTCCAAGATTTGCAAGCCTATGTAGCGCAAGCGGTTCGCGAGCGCGGCTTCGATCCAAACGACGTTGCCAAACGATTCATGTTATTGCTCGAAGAAACAGGCGAATTCGCCCGGGCCGCACGCAAGCATGCAGGAATGAAGTTTGCAGCCGATACGCATACCGCCGAAATCGCTAGCGAGGCCGCCGACGTATTCATCGTCTTGCTGGGTATATGTAATATGCTCGATATCGACCTCGAACAAGCCTTCCGTGCCAAAGAGGAGCACAACAAGCAGCAGGAGTGGAAGTAGGTGAGCGATGGAGCGGTTTTACTAACCTGCTATGCGCATCACCGCAATTAAACAACAGCAAAAGCGCCAGGATCGGTATTCGGTGTACGTGGACGGCAAGTTTGCCTTTGGTCTGAGCGAAGGCGCGCTGCTGGAACAAGGGCTCGCGAGCGGGCAGGAGATTACCGAAGTGCAACTTGCGGCGCTCAAAAAAACGGCCGGACTCGATAAAGCCTACGGCAACGCGCTGCGGTATGTGGCAATGCGGCCGCGCAGTGAAGGGGAGCTGGCCGACTATTTCCGGCGGAAAGGTATCGACGAAGCAGGGGGTGCGCACATCGCGGGCCGACTGCGAAATTTCGGCCTGGTGGACGACCTGGCATTCGCGCGCGCATGGGTGGCAAACCGCCGGCTACTCAAAACAACGAGCAAACGACGGCTCGGCCTGGAGCTCAAGCAAAAGCGGGTGGCGGGCGACATCATTACGCAGGTACTTACCGAGGATGAAACAGACGAGCGCGCCGCGCTGCAAACCCTTATTGCCAAAAAGCGTGTCCGCTATCCCGACGACCAAAAACTCATGCAGTATCTCGCCCGTCAGGGCTTTCGCTTCGACGACATCAAAGCAGCGTTGCAGGTAGAAGACGAGTGAAGTTTACGCTACGGCGCTGGCGCCAACCGGCACTTTCTGGTGCAAGTCGTTAATAATAATGCGTTTGTCGGTAATTTCAACGATCTGCGAGCGGTCTACGCCCAAGTTGCCGCCGGTGAAATTTTTGAACAACGACTGAGTTACATATATTTTTTGGATATACATAGTCTCGACTTCGGTAGAAAAATCGCTCACCTTGCCCACTTTATCGCGGCTGGTGGTAACCACCGGTTTGCCCAGTAGCTCAAAGTGAGTCTCCAGCAATCGGTGCAAACGCACGAGCTCGTCGGGTTCGGTAAGCACTTCCTGGTCGTTTACGACGAGACCCTGCGGCAGCACATCCCGGATATCCTGGCTCAGCAAGATGAGCTGCTTGCGGCTGGCGTAATCTTGAGCGTAAAAACCTTCTATCTTGAGGTTGTCGGGATTGATAACAGGGGTAATGGTTTGTCCGATGACCGTTCCGGTGCGTAAGCTTAAAATGGGGCGGTTGGTGAGCATTCCCGAAAGTTGCAACATGCCTGTAGTATACCGCGCGGCCGGGTAACTTTGCTATGAGACGGTTATCCGCAAAGATTTTTAAGAAAGTGCTTGCACGTCGAGGCAACCCTCGCTACTATGCGCGCCATGAAACGAATAGCGAACATACTGAGCGTACTTATTACCCTGATCCTGGGGCTGACTCCTGTAGCCGTTCACGCCGATATACCGGTCGGACCCAGTGGCGCGCCGCCGGTCGCGCCGGTGCTTATTACGGAAGTGCAAGCAGGCAGTAGCAGTAGCGCCTCCGAAGAATTTATTGAACTGTATAACACGACGCCAGGCACGATTAGTTTCGACGAGCACACCTGGCAACTCGAGATAGCCAGCAGCACGGCGGCCAACTGGGATTCGCCGCTGCGCACTATAGTGCTCGGCGGCTCGCTGGGCAGCGGTCAGTATATGGTGGTGGCCAGCCAGTTTACCAGCAGCGGCCAAACAACACCATACTTGCCCGCAGTGGCGTCGCAGTGGTTCAGTGCGGGGATTTCGGCTTCCGCCGGGCACATTCGCCTCACCTACCAAACGAACCAACCGCAAAGCGACGGCACATGCAGTGCCAGCGAAACCGTCGTTGACGAAGTTGAATGGAGCACACCGAAGGTCGGCGGCGGTGTGGTTACGCCATCTATAGATGGGCGGTCACCATTCGTTACCTCCCGAAGCGTCGGCATTCCGGCCGGACTCACGCTGCAACGATATGTCGACCCGGTCTTGCACGTTTACATTGATACCGATGTAGATATGGGCGATTTCACCGTGAGCGCGCTTGCGAGTCCCGGGCAGGCAAATGTGAACACGTATAACGTGAGCCCTGCTGCTTCTTTGTGGCAGGCGGCAGTACCTTTGCCTGCCGACGGTTGCAGTCTCGCCCCGCCTCTCACGGGCGGTGCCGGGAGCACGCTCGTACCGCCACCGGACTCACCGCCCGCCACAATCGCGGATTCAAGCGAGGTAACTGCGAGTCAGTCTGCAGACGTACCTTCTCTAAAACAGCCGGCCATTCCTGCTGCCGATGAAGGGCTTTTGGGGCCTCAGCTGAGCGAACTGCTTCCTAACCCGGCTCCGCCTGCGACCGATGCGGCGGACGAATTCATCGAGCTATACAATCCAAATGATGTTCCGTTTGATCTCAGTGATTTTATACTTGCCGTAGGTCTTACGACCACGCACACCTATCACTTTCCGGCTGGAACGCTGCTGCCGCCCAAATCCTTTACCGCGTTCTTCTCCTCAGTTACTGGCCTTAACCTGTCGAACAGTGGCGGTCAGGCATCACTGCTCGACCCGCTGGGCAATACTATAGTAAAAAGCGACGCATACGGTACGGCAAAGGAGGGGCAGGCCTGGATTTTGGCGAATGGGATGTGGCAGTGGACGATTGCTCCCACCCCGAACGCGGAAAATATTGTGCGGCCGCCAACGCCCACGCCCAAGGCGGCGGCGAAATCCCAAGCGGTAAAAGCGGCAACTACCACGGCCGCCAAGAAGACCAACACCAAAAAGGCGTCTTCTAAAGCTCCCGCAAAGTCGGCGAGTACGTCTACCCCTGCGGCCACGGCAGCCGATGCCAAGCAAGGAAGCACCGGCGCGCTCCATCCGGTCATACTTGCCGGAGTGGCCGGTGTCGCGCTACTATACGGAGCATATGAGTACCGCAGTGACGTGGCAAACTATTTCCGGCGACGCCTCGACCACCGAGCAGCTCGCCGAGCGGCTCGGCAGGAAGCTGCAGGGCGGGGAGGTGATTGAGCTCGTGAGCGATCTAGGCGGCGGCAAGACCACTTTCGTTCGGGGCCTGGCACGTGGTGCGGGCAGTAAAGATCGAGTTGCCAGCCCGACCTTTACCATAAGTAAAGTCTATGCCGGGCCAGCTTTCGAAATACATCACTTCGATTTCTACCGCTTAAGTCAGCCAGGCATCATAGCCGATGAACTTGCGGAGGTGCTGCATGATCCGAAAGTGGTCGTCGTGGTCGAGTGGGGCGATATTGTGCAGCACGTTCTTCCTGACGAGCGGCTTACCGTTACCATCGAGCAAACGCCGAGCGGTGAGCGCAAAATAACTTTTCAGGCGCCGCCAAGCCTTGCCTCTATGTTTGAGGACCTCAAGTAATGCTTATCCTGACGCTGCGCACCGATAAACCAGAGGCCGAGCTTGGCCTGTACGCCGATCATCAGAAGCTCGCCTACGAGTTATGGGAGGCGCATCGCGAACTTTCCGTGGGTATCCACACAAAGATCAAGGCGTTGCTGCAGACGCAAGGCAAGCAGCTCGGCGGCATCGATGCCATCATCTGCTTCCAGGGTCCGGGCAGTTTTACGGGCCTGCGTATCGGGCTGACTGTGGCGGACAGCCTCGCCTATGGCCTGCACGTGCCTATTGTGGCAACCATGGGTGACGACTGGATCGAAAAGGGCGTCAATCGTTTGCATGCGGGCGAAGATGACCGCATCGCGCTGCCCCATTACGGCGCGCCGGTACATATCACGCAGCAGAAGAAATGATCGTCGAATAATTGCACGAACGCGCGAGTGGGCGTATAGTTTTAAGCAAGGATTTGCCTGATCTGTCTAGCAATCCGTTTATAAATAGTTCTAATGTTCGATTTTGATAGCGCCGTACGGCTAGAGAAGTGAAAGCGATGCCTGTTCGGCTGCTATCTGTACGATAGAAAGGATGACCATGGATCCAGTTACCATAGTGCTCGCTGTGGCGGGCCTTGCCGTTGGTTTCGGCGCCAACACCATTATCACCAAAAAACGCGTGGGCACCGCGCAAGAGCAGGCCGAGAAAGAATTGTCCAAGGCGAAACGCGATGCCGCGAAGGTAGTCGAAGAGGCGCGTAGCGAATCTGCCCGCCTTATTGAAGAAGGCCGCAAAGAAGAGCAATCCCGCCGCCGCGAACTAAAAGATATTGAACAGCGCCTTGTAAACCGCGAAGATGCGCTCGACAAAAAGCTCGACGAGCTCGATAAGCGTACCGAAAAACTGCGTGTCGCCGAGGGTGAAGTCGAATCCTTGAAGGAAGAAATCCGCGAAATCCGCAAAAGACAGCAGGAGAAACTCGAAAAAGTCGCCGGCCTAACCAAACAGGATGCTGCTGAGAAGCTCATGCAGATGACCGAGCGCGACATCAAAAATGATCTTACCGGGCTGGTCGCCAAGCTGCAAAACGAAGCCAAAGACAACGCCGAAGAGCAGGCGGCGCTCATCATTACGACGGCCATGGAACGCATGGCCAGCGAAGTAACTGCCGAGCGAACGGTTACGAGCGTCAAGCTGGAAGACGAGGAAATGAAGGGCCGCATTATCGGCAAGGAAGGGCGCAACATTCAGGCCTTACAGCGCGCCACCGGCGTCGACATCATGGTAGACGACACCCCTGGCTATATTGTGCTGAGTAGCTTCGACCCCATTCGCCGTGAAGTCGCCCGCCAAGCGCTGGAAATGCTCATGAAAGATGGCCGTATCCACCCCGGCCGTATCGAAGAAGTGGTAGATAAGGCGCAGAAGAACGTCGAAAAAGATGTGGTGCGCGCCGGCGAAGACGCCGCCCGGGAAGTCGGCGTTATCGGAATTCCAAAAGAGCTGTTACATCTGTTGGGTGAACTCAGGTTCCGTACCAGCTACGGCCAGAACGTGCTCAAGCACAGCACCGAAATGGCGCACATGGCCGGCATCATTGCCGAAGAAGTGGGCGCCAATGTAAAAACCACCAAATATGCCGCGCTGATGCACGACCTCGGCAAAGCCCTCACCCACAAAATGGAAGGCAAGCACCACCACATCAGTGGTGAAATGCTGCGCAAGTACGGCGCGCCCGAAGCGGTGGCGCTGGCTGCCGAGCAGCATCACGACGACGTGGAGGCGACCAGTGTCGAAGCCCTTATTATCCGTGTCGTAGATGCTATTAGCGCCTCTCGCCCTGGGGCACGCAACATCTCTGCCGAGAACTTTGTGGAGCGCATGAAGGAGCTCGAAAACGTGGCCAATAGTTTTGGCGGTATCGAGAAGTCCTATGCTATCAGCGCCGGTCGCGAGGTGCGGGTGTTTGTAAAGCCGCAGTCCATTGACGACCTCGCCGCCATTAAGTTGGCCCGTGATATCGCGACCAAAATCGAAAGCACCATGCAATATCCTGGCACTATCAAGGTGAATGTGATTCGCGAAACGCGCGCTATCGAATTTGCCAAATAACCGAGCAGAAAAGTATGAAACAGTACGACGCCTATCTATTCGATTGGGATGGTACGCTGGCGCGCAGTCTTGAACTCTGGCTCGACGAAATCTATAAGCAGTTTTGTGCCTACGGGCTCAAAATTACCAAAAAGGAGAACGCCCGGCTGTTCGGCAACCTGAAGTCCCCTTTGTTGTATGGACTGCCCGAGCACTTATTGAGCCAGTTCCAGGAAGAAATAAATGCGAAAGTAAAAGCGCAGCTCCCCAACACGCCGCTGTACGATGACGCCAAGACTATGCTGGAGGCGCTCCATGCCCAGGGCAAGAAACTGGCGCTCATTACTACCTCGCTGCGCGGACTGCTGGACCAGGTTATAGGCCGCCATGATCTGGAAAAGTTTTTTGACGTCGTGATTACGTCCGAGGATGTCAAACACCACAAGCCCGACCCCGAAGGCATTCTAAAAGCGCTGGATAGCCTGGCGGTGGCGCCCGGTAAAGCGCTCTTTTTAGGCGATAGCAGCCATGATTTACTCGCCGCGCGCAACGCCGGCATCGACAGCGTTCTGTTTTACCCTGAGGTGCACGAGCTTATGTATGACCTCGAGCATTTGCAGGCCCACACGCCAACGTATACGGTTCGGGCCTGGCGCGAACTCATCAATCAGTTACAATAAGGCTATGAACATCCTGTACGTCGGTGATGTAATGGGCGAGCCAGGTTTGCGCGTGGTGGAGCGTTTGCTGCCTGGCCTTAGGCAAAAGCACGCCCTCGACCTCGTTATTGCCCAAGCCGAAAACCTCAGCGACGGCAAAGGGGTACGGCTGGCAGATTTTGAGCGTTTGCGCGCCGCAGGCGTTGACTTCAGCACCGGCGGGAACCACATACTATATCGAAAAGAGATATATCAAAAATTGGAAGATCGAGCGCAGCCTATCATCCGGCCAGCGAACTATCCCGAAGGTACGCCGGGCCTTGGCTATAAGTTTTTGGAAACACCCAAAGGTAAGGTAATGATCGTGAGCCTGTTGGGGCAAATTGTGGGCAAACAAGCCGACGAAACCGTGCGCAACCCGCTGCAGGTTATCGACGCCATCCTTGCCCGCGAGAAAGACACGCCTCGCGTGGCGACCATCGTCAATTTTCATGGTGATTTCAGCAGCGAAAAGCGCATCATCGGGTACTATTTAGATGGCCGGGTCACGGCAGTTATTGGCGATCACTGGCATGTGCCTACTGCCGACGCCATGCTCCTGCCGAAAGGCACGGCGCATCAAACCGACGTCGGCATGTGCGGCTCGCTCGATTCAAGCCTGGGCGTGCGCTTTGATGTACTCATTCCCCGCTGGCGCGATGGCCGGGTCACCAAAAATGAACTGGAAACGACCGGACGCATGCAATGTAATGCTGCTCTTATCCAAACCGATGACGCCACCGGGCTGGCCATCAACATTGTCCGCGTGGCCGAAATAACAGGCTAGCTTTCGCGCCCGCTAAAGCCGATGCCGGCAATCACGACACTTACGAGCGTGTTGATGATAACAATGGTGACGCCGTTGAGCCCGCGATTTATGGCCATGAGGATGGCGCTCGCCAGCCAAATAGTTGCAATGACACCGGCAGTGTAAGGGTATTTAATAAATAGCAGCAGTTCTTTAAGCATGACTTGCTCCTTCGCGTTGTGCTTTTAGGGTAGCTCGTAAGTCTATTTTGCGTAAGATTTCGCGCAGCAGGGCCGGGTCACGCGCGGCAATGCGCTCCAGCCAACGGTTTACGATATCGATCGCCTGTGATGCGCTCAACGATTGGTCGCTCTGGTGAATAATGTCCGTATGCTCGCGGGAAACCCGGGCAACGGTTTCCGTTAAGATGCGCGGCACGACCTGCTCGCGGCGGCCGAGCGCCTCAATGAGGGCAATATACGTTTGCGCGGCACGCATAATTTCGCTGGAATCCATGCGGATGACCAGCCCGAGGCGGTTGCCTTTATTTACCATGTGGCCGAAAGCTTGCAGCAGACGGCCCTCGTTCATAATGGCGCGAATATCGTGTGTACCCAGCGCGGAATCGAACATTTTTTGCACCATGCCGGCTACTTCGTGCATAAGGTCGCCGCCCGCTTTGAGCTTTTCGGCGTGTGCCTGTACCGCCTGCTGCGGCAAAAGGGTGCTGATTTTTTTAAGCGCCCGGTAGAGGTCGTTTACGAAAAAGCGCACAAACTGCTCGAATAGCGCACTCACGTCGGCGCGTTCCTGGTACAAATGACTCCATTCCTGCAAAATGCCAAAAAACGCCGCCCGGTTGCCAGGCGCCCGCGCCGAAATGCCAAAATCGATAAGCCCCACTTTATTGTCCGGCAGAAACCGGACGTTGCCGGGGTGCGGATCGCCCATAATGCGCGGCAGGGCAAAGGCACCGTCGAGCGACTCTACACCCAGGGTAGTTAATTGTTCGTCCAAATCTGAACCCAGCTGTTCACGCACATATGCAAGCGGGTCAATGCCCTGCTCCTGTCTTTGTAGCAGCTCAGCGCCCGAAATGCCACCCACAAACTCCTGCACGATGATGTGCGGCGTGCAAAGTTCCAAGTACGTTCGCGGAATAACCATTTTGGGGTGGCCTTGGTAGACTTCGTACAAATCTTGGGCAAAGCGCGCTTCGGTAATATAGTCGGTCTCGCTCAGCGTGGCGTTGCGGAAGTCCTTCATGGCCTGGTCGAGTTTAATCTCGACATTCTCCAGTTCGGCTGAGGCGAAACGTTTACTAAAGATGCCCAATAGGCGCAGGTCGAACTTCAGCAGTTCGCGTATCATCGGCCGGAGCACCTTAATGACGATGCGCGTACCATCGGCATGCTGGCCTAGATACACTTGTCCAAAACTGCCGGCAGCAAACGGTTGGGGCTGGATGAGCGCGATCTGCCGCAGCTCCGGGAGTGGCAGCTCCGTACGCAACATACCCACGACATCAAGCTCGTGGCAGGCCAGATTTTCAAAAATGGTCAGCCGTTTGGGGCTATGCCAGCGCTTCATCATCGGCGTGGAAAACAACACGCCTTGCAAAAATTTGATATACACCCCGCCGAGCGCCAGGAACTCGTTGCAAATTAAATCGTACATCTCCTGCTCGCGGCCGCGCCGTCGCAGGTAATACACTTTGGCACCCAGTTTTGCCAAACGATGCGCGCGCCGCCGCTTGAGCGCTGCCGTGCCCGGCTCGTCCTTATGCGTTGCCATAGCCCTACCGCCTGCTAAAGCCAATTATAAACAAGGCGAAGGTTGAAACGATCCCCGTAATGTATAGCTCAAAAATTTGGTGCACCGCGCTTCTCGTCGTGGCCATAAGAATGATGGCTACCCAAATGAGCACGATGGTGGCAAAAATTGATGCATACTTCATTCTTTTTAGTATACCAAGGATATATCAGCGGTGAGTAAAAAAATATGATGTAACTAGCATGGCCTGTACAAAGCGACCGCAGATGGTCTGGCATTCTCATCTGTTTATTGCTATAATTTGGACCATTGCCACGGGGTGTGGCGCAGTTGGCTAGCGCGCCTGGTTTGGGACCAGGAGGTCGAAGGTTCGAGTCCTTTCACCCCGACCATGAATTGTAGACACAGCAAAATGAGCGCACAGGGGGGTGCTGCGCATGATTCGTAAAATTGGGTTTATCAGTCTGTTCGTCTTGGGTGCGGCGGTGCTTGGTGGGGGCGCATACTACTATATCTTTCACAGTAGCGTAACGTCAGCCAGCGTGTGCGAAGGCACGCATGGCGCCCATACGGTACTCATCCAACATAACGTGATGACCCCTGTCCACACCAGCGCACATCACTGCGATAAGCTTACCATTACCAATATGGATGCGACCGACCGGTTGGTGGCTTTTGGCCCGCATGAACACCACGTGGCCTACGATGGTGTTACCGACCAGCTCCTGTTGCAGGGGCAAAGCCTGACCATCACGCTTAATCAAATCGGTACGTTCAATTTTCACGATCATCTGCACGACGAAGTTGCCGGCGATTTCACGGTTGCGCCGTAGCTCAAGGGTGGGCTGGTATCTTTCCCTGTTATTTGCTACAATGCTCCTGTTCTCTCGGGGTGTGGCGCAGTTGGCTAGCGCGCAGCGTTCGGGACGCTGAGGTCGGAGGTTCAAGTCCTCTCACCCCGACCAAATTTTGTTACAAGACGGTTGCCATTTGGCGGCCGTTTTTATTTGCCTGGAAAGAGCGTAGTACAATAAGGGCATGTGGGCGTTTGCCGCAGTTGTTGCTGTCTTCTTAATTTTGGTCTTTGCTGAGTATTTGTCGCGCTACAAAGGCGTGCATTCCGAGCTGACGCGCAAGCTGGTGCACATTTTGGTGGGTGCGTTTGTGGCCTTTTGGCCGTTCTTTTTAAGCTGGCGGGCGATTCAGTTGCTGAGTGTGGCTTTTTTGATCGTCGTGCTCGTTTCGGTAAAGCTCAATATCTTTGGTTCGATCCACGCCGTGAAGCGTAACGCGCTGGGAGAGATATTATTTGCACTGGTAATCGGTATCTTGGCGCTCATCGCCAACACCAAATGGGTCTTCGCGGCAGCGATGCTCAATTTGAGTGTGGCCGACGGCCTGGCGGCGGTAGTGGGCCTGGCTTTTGGCGACGGCAGCACCTACCGAGTATTCGGCCGGCGCAAAAGTGTGGCCGGCAGTCTGGCGTTCTTTTTCGCTTCACTAGCCATTATGGTAGGATACGCGGCGTTTAGCGGCGCTTCGTACAGCGCGGTGACGATTATTTGGCTGCCGGCGCTGGCCGCCATCGCCGAGAACCTTGCAGTACAAGGTACCGATAACCTCGTCATCCCCCTGCTCGTAGCGCTGGTGCTCACCAGTTCGTTGTGACATACTAAATGGCATGATGGTCATCGCGCTGGTTTCGTGGTGGTACGGTGCCGGTTGGGCGGGCGTTGCCCGGCGGATTGGCGAGCGGACCGAAGCAGTGCTGGAAGCATTCTCGGTGAGTTTGCTGCTGAGAACATTTTTTGCACCGTTTCGGCAAATTAGCGCCGGTGGGCGCGTGGGCGGTCCGTTGAGCGTCCAGCTGCAGGCGTTTGGCGACCGGGTGTTTTCCCGGATATTCGGAGCGGTGGTGCGCAGCATCTTTATTTGTTTTGGGTTGATCGCTGCGCTGTGTGTGCTCGTGCTGAGCGTCCTGCAGCTGCTCGTCTGGCCGCTGGTGCCAATGCTGCCGCTGGCAGGGCTGGGGTTGATGGTTTTGGGGTGGACGGTATGAAACAGGAATCGTTATTCCATTACAGCAGCCCGCGTGCGTACCGGGCGCGGCTGGCACGACATGTTGCCGGCAGCGATGTGTATTGGTTAGCGGTGCTGGTTGGAATCGCCATATTTGCTGCCGGCGCATTGCTTTTGGTGGAGGTACACGCGTCAGCCGGATGGTTTGTCGCCGGTCTGGCCGGACCGTTTTGGATGCTGGCAGGATGGAGCCGGAGTTTGCGGGATATCCCGCCGATTCGTGGTGGCACGACTATCGACGCGCTGTTAGATGCCGACTTGCTGGGCATGCTGCCGCGTGAACTCACGCCGCAGCGTATTGGCGAGCTATTGATGCAGGTACGGGGCGGCCGCTTTTTTGCGAACCGTTTCGGGCTGGG